>CAZJJR010000004.1:53928-58359 GCA_964546365.1 uncultured bacterium
CCCTTACTAAGGGGAGGGTTGGGAGGGGTTGATTACTCAAATAGGATGGCTATAGCCTTCTGAAATACAGAGAAACCCGGTTTATTTAAGTAACTCTAAGCAATTATTGCTGACATCATTGATGGTTACGAACTGGCAACTCAATTCTAAACTCAGTGCCTTTGCCAAGGGTAGAAAAACACTGCAAATGACCTTGATGATTCTCCGTGATAATTTGATAGCTAATTGCTAAGCCCATACCCGTACCTTTACCGACAGGTTTAGTCGTAAAACAGGGCTTAAATATTTTTTCTTTAACTTGGGTAGCCATCCCACAACCATTATCGTGAATGGAGATCGTAACCAGATCTTCAGAAGTAATACAAGTCGTAATTGCGATCGTACCAATATAATCTAATTTTTCCGTATTTTCTAGGCTTTGTCGCCGTTGTTCGATCGCATCGATCGCATTTACTAACAAATTCATAAATACCTGATTTAATAAACCGCTGTAACATTCGATCGGGGGTAATTTCCCATAATTCTTGGTGACATGAATCTCTGGTCTTCCCGATCGACCATTCAAGCGATTTTGCAAAATCACTAGGGTACTTTCGATATTCTCGTGAATCTCTATTTCTTTCAAATCGGCTTCATCTAAACGCGAAAACGTCCGCAAAGACTTCACAATATCGCGAATGCGCGTAGCACCATTTTTCATCGATTCCAACAACTTAGAAAAATCACTCGCTAGATAATCAAAGTCGATATCTTCTGTCAAATTAGCAATCGCCTGTGGTGGATTTGGATAATGCTTTTCGTAAAGGTGAATTAACTTAATTAAATCATTAGCATAATCAGTAGCAGGCTGAATATTGCTATAAATAAAACTCACCGGGTTATTAATTTCATGGGCAATTCCAGCTACTAATTGGCCCAAGCTAGACATTTTTTCTGCTTGAATTAATTGAGTTTGAGTATTTTGCAATTTTTTGATAGTTTTTTCTAATTCTTCAGATTGCAGCCGCAGTTGAATTTCTGATTTACGGACGGCTGCTTCTGCCTTTATCCGCTCAAGTTCAGCACCAGCACGAGTGGCAAAGATTCTCAAAATAGCTGATTGCATTTCTAAATCTCTTACCATCGGCTTAGTGTCTAAAACTGCCAGCAATCCCAAATGATTACCATCAGCATCTATAATCGACAAACCAGCATAACTTTCGGCTTGAAGATCGACTAAATAATCATCTTCAGGGAACAAGCGTTGCACAGAATTTGGGTATCTGCATACGTCGATGTTACTGGCAACATTTTTACAGGGAGTCCCGGCTAGACTGTAAGTAAAATTATCGGCAAAGTCGTCTCCTGCCCAAAATGCTAGAGTTTTGGCGATCGACTTTTCTGCGTCAACAAATTCAGCGATGGAAGCATAACGCACCTGCAATACTTGGGCGAGATATTGGACGCAACTTTTAAAGAATTCTTCGCCTGTTTTTGCTGCCGTACCTTCGACAATTAAGAGGAGAGCTTGTTCTTGACGTTTGCGATCGCTAATATCAATGGATGTTCCGACAATTCGCGAAATTCTATTCTCGGTATTTTTGATGGGGTTCAGTGTTGTTAAGCACCAAGTTGCTCGCTCGTTCAAAATGATACATTCTTCATAAGTAATAGAAGTTCCAGATTCAATACACCGCAAATAGTTTTGACGCATAGCGGCTCCTTCAGTCAGCCCAAAAACAAATTCTGGAGTTTTGCCAATTATGTCTGCTGCGGCGGTTGCAGTTGCCTTTTCTACTGAAAGGCTCCAACCTGAATAAAGGAGTTCTCTATTCTCAGTGACATCAACAACAAAAATGAGACAGCCGACTCCTTCATAAATACTGCGGAGAAATTTTTCTGCTTCTTTTAGTTCTGTTTGAGCCTGGTTTAACTCTGCTTCAGCACGTTTGCGATCGCTAATATCGCGAGATACGCCCACTGTTAAGATTTTCTCGCCCGTTTCGTTGCGAATTACTGATTTAATGGTGTTGAATATCTGCACCTTGCCATCATAACGGGTAACAGGTTCTTCAATTTCCAACGATTGCCCAGTTTCAAACACGTAAGCATCATCCCGAATGTATTGCAGCGTATAATCTGGTTCGTTAAACGGAGCATCAATTATATCTTCCAGTTCTTCATTGGTCATAGCGTAATAATCTCGAAATGCCTTGTTTGCCCACACAATGCGAGATTGAGGCCCTTTAACCAGCACCATATCTGTAATGGCATCGAGAATTTGATGATACTTTAGTTCGTTTTGACGTAGTTTCTTTTCGGCTTCTTGGCGATCGGTGATATCTTGTCCTATACCCAAAAATCCGGTAATTTTTCCGTCGCGATCGCGCATAGCCGTGACAGAAAGTTGCACGGGAAATCGAGAGCCATCTTTCCGAATATAAGACCATTCATATTCGTCAATCACTCCCAAAAGCGCCTTAGCAACAAATACTTCAAAACCTGCTGCAATCGGTTGACCGAGTTCTGCGCTTAGTTCGGTAGCGCGTTGTTTAATTTCTGCTAAATCGTGAATAACTGCTGGTGTAAGTTTGTCTATTACTTCTGCTGATGAATATCCCAGTAATCTTTGGGCAGCCGCATTAAAAGTTTTAATAATACCATTAGTATCTGTTGATATAATAGTATAATTAGCTCCGTCTAAAATAGCTTGTTGTAGGTGGGTAGTTTCAATTAATTTAGCTTCCGCTTCTTTCCGCGATGTTATATCAACTCTAATTGACAAATACTGACTTGGTTTACCATCCTCGCTCAGCAAAGGAACGATAGTTGTATCTACCCAATAATAAGTGCCATCCTTAGCTTTATTTTTGATTTCTCCTTGCCATACTTGCCCTGCCAAAATAGTCTGCCAAAGATTTTGGAAGAATTCTTTAGGATGATAACCGGATTTAATTAAGCGATGGTTTTGACCGATGAGTTCGGCTCTAGAATATTTAGAGATTTGGCAAAAATTATCGTTGGCATAGTTAATGATTCCTCTTTCATCCGTGATGGCAACGATCGCGGCTCGATCCAAAGCAAATTTAATATCTGATAATTGTTTTAGGGAATTGCGGAGAGCGAGTTCTGTGGCTTTACTTTCTGTAATATCTCGCAGGATCGTGGAAAAGTATTCGACTTTTCCTTCTGTTGATTTGTGAGCTAGGATTACTTGAGAAACAGGGATTTCGCATCCTGTTCGATCTACTATTGCTGTCTCGCCGCGCCAAATGCCTGAACGTGCTGCTTCCGGCAAACCTCGATCGAAGATAATATCTAAAGCCCACTTGGGATGAGATGTAGATATTTCCACATTAGCGATCGTCGCTTCATTATTATCAAACAGATTTCGCCAAGCTTGATTGAGATACAAAGCTTTACCCGTTAAATCGGCAGTTCCGACTAAATCTGATGTGCTTTCGAGAATGGCAAGCAAGCGTTGATTGTAAGCTTCAGCCTTTTTGCTGTCTGTGATATCCCGAATATAGCCATGCCAAAGGGTACTGCCATCTGGTTCTCGCTGGGGCGTAGCATCACCGACTAACCACAGCATCCGTCCATCGGGTAAGCAAACTCGATATTCGCAATACCAAGGTGTAAGGTGTTCGGCAGATTCGAGAATGGATTGATTAACGCGATCGAAATCTTCAGAATGAATAATTGCAAACACCTTAGAAGCATCGTTGTGGACTTCTTCTGGGGTAACGCCATAAATCTCTCGCACCCCTTCGCTGGCGTAGGGAAAATGGCAAGTCCCATCAGGACGCATCCGAAACTGATAAATAACTCCGGGAATGTGGCGGGCAATTTGCTCTAAGGGATTACTCTCTGCGGGGGTAGCTATGCACGGGGGTTCAATGCCTGCCTCTTGTAATTTAGCTTGGGTTTGTGTAAGTTGACGGGTAAGTTTTTCGACTTGCGCCTGTGCTTGTTTGCGTTCTGTAACATCTCGCATTACGGAAAGATGGCGATCGGGTAAAAAGTTTGCTGTTGCGGCGTATTCCACAATGCGGATCTCCCCATCAGTCCGCACCAAGCGAAACTCGCCCCGCGCTTTTTCCTGTTGTAGAAATTCTTGCCATGCGGCTGGGAAATCATACCCAGGTTCCGCAAACTCAGAGATGCAGCGTCCCAGGAGTTCATCTCTCTGTAAGCCAAATAATTGGCAGGCGGCGGGGTTGACATCTAGGTAACGCCCTCGATCGTCCAGGATCGCGATCGCATCCAAAGCTATCTCAAACAACATCCGCAATTGACGATCTCTGAGAGACTGCTGGGTCGGATCTTCTGACTCAATGGGGGGATCGAGGTCAGAACTATATCCTAATGGGGATGACATACAAGGTTAATTGCTTGTACCAGTTATTATTTTTACATTTTGCACTACGCGCGTGAAAAGTGCCAATATCT
>CAZJJR010000004.1:58391-62881 GCA_964546365.1 uncultured bacterium
AAAATCGTCTCAGTCAGCAGCCTACTTTTTTTGCCTAACTTTCTTATCTAGATGATGTTTGGTAAATTTGGGATTAGCGACGGTGGTAGTCGGAAGGATATCGATCATTTTTGAGTCGGAGGTGAGGGAGGCTTTCTAATCTGAGAACTTTGTTGAATGGCGTTTCTGAGAACTTCTTTATTGAGTTCTGTTTCGGGAAGTTTGATATTACCACTGGTACTACCGGGAACTCTTTGGGAAGTCAAGTTTTTGTTGATTAAATCGAGTTGTGCGTCGAGGATTTTTGGGCGTTTTTCATACCAAGATGCGATCGCGATCGACAATTTTTCGATATCATCAGGTAAAGGCGCGATTAACTCAGCCAAATCAGCCCGATCTCGCGCCGAAAATAACGACGATCGCTTATCATTTAATAATTCGATAAATGCTTCCAGATTTTGTTCGTCAAAAGACATAAATTTAAACTCCTATTCATCTATGGCACGAAACGCCGCCCAATGCTAAGGTGATGCAAAAGGCTTCGCACCATCTTTTATATTACGGAATAAAAGCATTAACTAAGCTTGGCGAATGCGAACTTCCAAGGCGGCGGTATAGGATGCGATCGCTAACTCTAGGTTATCTGCTTTTTCTCCCTTGATTCTATCAGAGTGTTTTAGTATAGCAATTTTGTTATAATTTCCCATGTTTGGTATTGCACAAAGCAGGTTAATTTGGCAGAATTTAACGAATCTTTTAATATTGAGTGGAATGAGAAACCGGGTTTCTTCAAGAAACCCGGTTTCTAGAATAGTTATTATACACATTCCAAAAAACGCATTGCTTGGTCAGTAGTGAGGAAAATATTATCTTTGCCTATTTCCTCGACAAATCCAACTTTTAGCAATCCATCCATCACTGGGCCTTTAACTTCCGACATATAGAATTCAATTCCTCTCGTTTTTAAATCAAGAATCAAACTTTTTAGAGTTTCTAATGCACTACCATCGATGGAATTTACTGCACTACATACTAGTAATAAACATTTTACCTCTGGACGATCGCTGACTGCTTTGAGTAAATAATCTTCCAGATATTTAGTATTTACAAAATAAAGGCTGGCGTCAACTCGAACGGCTAAAACATGAGGACAAGTTTTAACATCATGGCGCAAAACATTGCGAAAATGCTCGGTGTTTCCTACTCTACCAACAATCGCAATATGTGGTTTGCTGGTACGCCATAAATGTAATATAATTGATACTGCTGCACCGAACAAAATCCCTTTTTCTACGCTGGTGATGAGGACGGCAAAAAATGCAGCCAACCATGCGATCGCATCCGCCTTATTATACAGCCACAAGCGTTTCAGCGTTGCTACGTCGAACAGATTACTCACTGCCATCACGATAATTGCCGCCAAACAAGCTTGTGGTAAAAAGTAAAACAACGGCGTCAAAAACATGACAGTAAGCGCCACGATCGATGCAGTAATTATCGATGCTAAAGGAGTATTGGCGTTAGCAGAAAAATTCACACCCGATCGACTTACCCCTCCCGCAACCGGATATCCTCCACTCAAAGCGGCGCTAATATTTGCTGCCCCCAAAGCAATAAATTCTTGGTTAGCATCAACTTTTTGTCGTTTCTTACTAGCCAAAAACTTACCAACTGAATAGGCTTCCATGAAACCGACAAAGCTAATTGCTAAAGCTGCCGGGAGTAATGTAAATATAGCATTTCCACCAAGATGAGGAAAAGTCAGAGATGGTAAGCCTTTCGGAATATCCCCAACCACTTTTACCCCAGCAACTCGATCCAGGTGAAATAACCAAATTAGCAACGAACTGGTAATTACCAAAAGCAGCGGCGCACTTTTGGTAAGTGGCATAATTGTTAACTCGTGAAATCCCTGTTTTTTGAGTTGTTTTGCCAACCATTTCGGAAAATAAACTAACATCAGAATACTTAAAATACCCAATGTCAGCGTAACTAAATTAACCGCTGCAATCCCTTGAAAAAGATAAGTTAATAATTTAATAAAAGATTCTGTTTGGGGAATTTTCAATCCTAGCAAATGTTTAACTTGACTAAAAGCAATCACGATCGCAGCAGCGCTGATAAAGCCAGAAATCACTGCTTGACTGAGAAAATTCACCAAAAACCCTAACCGAAAGACACCCATTAAAATGTCGATCGCACCAATCATTAACGCCAGCAATAATGCTAATCCTAAATATTCTGGCGTATTTTCAGCCGCTAGAGGTGCAACTGCTGCTGCTACCATCAAGGAATCCAACGCTACAGGTGCAACGGAAATCAGACGACTAGTACCGAGAAAAGCATAAACAACTGGTGGTAAAATACTAGCATACAAGCCAATTTGAGGAGGTAAACCCGCTAACAAAGCATACGCCATTGCTTGGGGAATCAACACCGTACCAACCACGATTCCGGCAGTTAAATCACCAGGAAAATATTGTTGCTGATAATGTAAACCCCAATCCAAAATCGGAAAAAAATTACTCCAGCGATCCAACCAAGTTTGCTTTTGCGATCGCGTAAATATCGTTTTTTTATCAAACATTTCAGTTAATCAAAATATTCAGCTAATTGCCAAGGTAGATCGAAGCCCGTTTATTAATTATTGAAATGGCTGAAATTATCAAATAGAATTCAGGAATCATTCGCTGTGAATTCTCCACTTGAACTGGAGTGTGACTGATTGATTCTGACTCCTGAATTCTGACTTCTAAATTCTGAATTATGACTCCTGAATTCTTCTTCAAACTTCTGCCATTGCTGGAACATTTCCACATTTTTGGTTAGCGGGTACTGCTTCGGCAATCTTCTTAGGATTCGGCAAATTCAGGTTATTCATTTGTTCGATAAAACTTGCTCTATCTTTACCTAAAAACCGAGGATTATATTGCTTTTCTTCGCCAATTGTAGATACCAAATGTCCTCGATAATCGTGACCGGGATAAACTAAGGTTTCATCTGGAAGTGTAAATAATTTTTCTGTTACGTGTTCGTACATCAAACCGGCATTACCGCTTTGGAAATCCGTCCTTCCACAACCGCGAATAAATAGAGAATCTCCTGTCAGCACTCTATCTTGATTTACCAAATAAGACATATGGCTGTCGGTGTGCCCTAAAGTTGCGATCGCTTTTATTTCAATATCCCCTAGTTGAATAACTTCTCCATCTTTAATAAACCGATTAGCACAAGCAGCTTGTGCGTTTTCCGGTACTACTCCCTCGCAGTTTGTGCGTTCCCGCAACTTACCAGTTCCGGTAACGTGATCGGCGTGAATGTGCGTTTCCAAACAATAACGCAAAGTTAATCCCAATTCTTCGATCAATTTCAAGTCCCGTTCCACTTGCTCGATCACCGGATCGACTAAAGCTGCTTCTTTGGTGTTTTCGTCAGCAATTAAATAGGTATAAGTGCTGGTTTCGTTGTCGTACAATTGGCGAAATAACATATCGTTAGCTCCGGGGGAAAAACTAAATATGGGATTTGCGATCGCAAATGTGCAATCCTGTCGCTAGTATTTTCTGCACTAGCGATCGCCTGAGAAATCGGTGTGGCATTTTCAAACACCTATTACTCATTTGATTTTGATATTGCTTATATTGCCATATAGTAATATAGTTTTTATAATTTGACAAGAGCAACGCAAAATTGGCGGCTAGCCTGAGTATATTTACTCAGGCGGTCAAACCATTAGTTGTCAGTTCGCGATCGATTCAACCTCCTCAAATCCAAAAAGACTAAATATGCTATCTCAAACACCCGCTTTATCCGAAACACCCGCCATCATCAAAACATTACACCACCAAATCGTTTTTATAGGAGGCGGATCTGCCGGACTTACCACAGCATCTCTATTATTAAAAAAGAACAAATCCCTGGATATTGCCATTATCGAGCCATCGAACAAACAATATTATCAACCCGGTTGGACGATGACAAGCGGCGGAGTATTTCAGATTGAAGATACAGTTAGGAATAAACGAGATTTCATCCCATCACAAGCTACATGGATCGAAGACCGAGTGATTAAATTAGATCCGGATAACAATGCAGTGATTACCAAAACAGGTATCTTAGTTAAATATGATTACTTAATTGTTTGTCCCGGTATTCAATTAGATTGGCATTTAATTAAAGGATTGCCCGAAGCACTAGGCAAAAATGGCGTTACCAGTAACTATTCTCCTCAATACCCATCTTATACATGGGAATTAATTAAAAATTTCTCCGGTGGCAATGCCTTATTCACCTTTCCCAACACGCCAGTTAAATGTGGTGGTGCGCCGCAAAAAGTCATGTACATGGCAGATGACACCTTCCGCAAAACGGGAGTTCGCCAGCGCACGAACGTGATGTTTTTCACCCCAGCCACTAAAATGTTTGCGGTTCCAGAATATTCGGAATTATTAGATAAAGTCGTCAAAGAACGGGAAATCGATGTTAAGTTTCAGCACGACTTGAAAGAAATT
>CAZJJR010000004.1:62917-68259 GCA_964546365.1 uncultured bacterium
GATATTTTTGACGATCGAGGTGTTGTTGTCGATGAAATCACTCACCAATATGAAATGATTCACGTCGCACCGCCCCAAAGCGCTCCTGATTTTATTAAACAAAGTCCTTTAGCAGTACCGGATAGCCCCTACGGTTGGGTAGATGTGGATAAATACACCCTTCAACACAATCGATATGCCAATGTATTTAGCTTAGGAGATGCTTCTGCATTACCAACTTCCAAAACGGCAGCAGCAGCACGCAAACAAGCACCGATCGTAGCAGAAAATTTACTAGCTTTAATCAATTCAAAACCTTTATTACATAAGTATGATGGCTATACTTGCTGTCCTTTAATCACTGGCTATGGCAAGACAATTATGGCCGAATTTAATGGTTATACTGGCACGCCTGTTTCTAGTTTTCCTCTCAATCCAATCAAAGAACGCTGGATTATGTGGCAGATGAAAAAAACTGTTTTACCTTGGATTTATTGGCATCGAATGCTGAAAGGCGAACAGTTTGAGGGAGATTACATTAAGTTTATGCAGTGGAAAAATTGAGATGAAGGATGAAGTGTGAAGGATGAAGGATGAAGTAAAAAGAATTTAATTTTGAATTTTGAATTTTGAATTTTGAATTCTCCACCATCTCCCCCTCACCCGCTTACTTTTTCTGAGTGGTAAAGGGTAGTTCGATTTGAAAAGTCGATCCTTTGGCGATCGCGCTAGTAACGTGAATCTGACCCCCATGAGCTTCTACCAGCTGTTTGGCGATCGCCAAACCCAAACCAAAACCCCTTATATGTTGCGATCGCTTCGTATTCACTCGATAAAATCGCTCGAAAATATGAGGTAAATCGTCAGCAGGAATCCCCATCCCCGTATCTTCCACCTGAATTACCACTCGATGAGGTTGAGTAAAAAGGTGCAGCAGCACCTTACCGCCAGCAGGGGTATAATGGCAGGCATTACTAAGCAAATTTCCCACAGATTGACGCAAAAGATCGCGATCTGCCAAAACTATCACTGGTTGTGATGGAAAATCGCTTTTGAAAATCAAATCTTTAGTAGCGGCTAGGGGTGCATAAAAGTCTCGCAATTCTTCCATCAGTTGCGTCAAATTAACCTCTGTTAAAGATTCCGGATCGAGGCGTCCTGCATGACGAGCCAGAACTAACAGATTATTAACTAGAATGGCGATCGACTTAGTAATATCGACAATTTGTTCTAAGCGATATCGCTGTTCCGTACCATCTTCATCGGGAAAAAGCAATCCGGCTTGTGCATTACTGAGAATTGCCGCTAAAGGAGTTCGCAACTCGTGAGAAGCATTGGCAGTAAAACGCTGAAGCTGTTCGTAAGCTTGACGAATTGGTTGCATTGCGACTGCTCCCAAAATCAAACCAGTAAAACTAATCACTCCTAAAGCTACGGGTACGCTAATTGCCAATACTAATAGAAAGCCTGCCAGTTCTTCTCGCACGGGAGTGATGGGAGTAGCAATTTGCAGATAACCGATCGCAGATCCTTGCCTTTCGACGGGAAGCGTTACCTGACGAAGCCATTCCACAGTCGATTTTTGTCCTATTTGGTTGCTAACAACTTTCATCGTCAGAAATGCCTCTGTCTGGACTAACCGTTCTGACGGAGGTATCCCGTAAAACTGCACCAATCGCCCTCCGGAATCATACCAACGAGCGTAGACAATTTCGCTCTCCAGTAGTCGGGGATTATTTCCCAACAGTGGAACGTTGTCCAACTCCACCCGCGATCGATCCCGAATCACTTCATATCGCACGCTGGCAGCCATTATCTTCGCTTTTTTATAAAGCAATCGATCTAGTGCTTCTAGCTCGTCAGTTACTTTCTGGTAATAGATAATGCCTGCAAAAATCACCAGAATACTGCTCATCGATAAGCTAAACCAACGTGCTAAATTGCGATGGCTGCGATTAAACATCAGCTATTGTGGCGGATGGAAACAATAGCCCATACCGTACACTGTTTCGATCCAATCTGCCGCATTAACTACTTGTAAACGCTGTCTCAGCCTGCGAATCAAAGCAGCGATCGCATTACTTTCCGGTTCGCTACCCCACTCCCACAAAGCTTGCTCGATCCGATCTCTAGTTAAAATCTGACGCGGATGACGCAAAAAGTACTCCAATAACTGCGATTCCTGAGCGGATAACTTCACGGTAGTTCGATCGCGTTCCACGGTAAGGCTGCTCAAGTGTAATTTTAAATCGGCAAGGTGAAGCGTGTCTCCCAACCATTGCGGCGATCGCCTTCCCAACGCTCGCACCCTTGCCAACAGTTCTACCAAATCTATAGGTTTGACCAAATAATCATCTGCCCCCGCATCCAAACCCGTCACCTTATCAGCCGTGGTATCTTTAGCAGTTAAAATTAGCACTGGTGCCGTTTTACCGGATTGTCGATATTCGCGACAAAGGCTGATACCGCTAATATCTGGCAACATCCAGTCTAAAATCAACAGGTCGTATTCTTTCTGGGAGAGCAGCCATTGAGCGGTTTCTCCCTCCTGAATGCCATCAACAATATGTCCGGCTTTCGACAAAACCGCGCGAATGGGATCGATTTGTTTTGTATCGTCTTCTACCAGTAATATCCGCATAAATAGCGTTCCGCGAATCCTATGGAAAAAGGACTTCCTGCGCTCTTGATTAAATTAGAACAGTTAGGTTAACCAGAACTTCTTCCACTAGTAGGATTCTTTGACATCCTAAATGAATTACGAACAACTAAACCCCTCCCAACCCTCCCCTTGGTAAGGGGAGGGCTAGGGTGGGGTTGATTATTTAAAATAGGATGGCTATATAGCGATCCTAAATGAATTGCGAACAACTAAACCCCTCCCAACCCTCCCCTTGGTAAGGGGAGGGCTAGGGTGGGGTTGATTATTTAAATAGGATGGCTATAGTTTATTTCTATCAATGAATTACCTCCTCAGAGGATCGCTTTATGTCTTTACCTCGTTGGCAGCAAATTTTACATTCTCTATGGTTAGAATTCTGGCTACCTTTACCGCTTTTGGGGGCACTCTTTTGGTTGGGAGGAAGCTTCATCAAAGACCGAGTGTTAAGCCGACCCTATACAACGGTCAGTACTCTACAAGCCGATACAGAACGACAGATAAAGTTATCGGTTACCGTGCTGTTAATTAAAGCAAAAATCCAAAAAAGTGAAGGAATTACTGAAGTTGAAATCAAAGCGGCAGATTCTACCTTAAAAAAGTTAGAATTCGCGTTCCCCACCACAGAATTCGCGCAAGTGGAAGCTAATATAGCCATGAAGTTGGGTCTGTCTCGCGAAGATGTCAGGAAACTGGTACGATATCAAATTGAAAATTAAAAATAATAAATATCCCTAAAACCGCAGAGAAAAATAGAGCGGGGGAAAAAATTTTTTAGGTTTTTTCAAGGATGGAGTATTTAAAATAGCAACAGTTACCAATTCATCAATAAACCAACGGAAAGATTTTACTTCGCCTAAAGTTACAAGAGAGGCATATTTCCCTTGTAACAATTTGGGTGCAGAATGTGGGTTACAACAACGTTAGCCGCATATTTGTAAACCGTGATTTCCCCCAATTCACACGGTTAAAAGCTCGTCAGAGGCAACTTTTTAGAGCCAAAAGAGTATCTAAATTTATCAGGAGAATTTTAGAAATTTAATTATTTATTAAAAAATCAATGAACTAGGTAATTTCAATTTATATCACTATCTTGAACACTCTCAAACAAAATCCCCAAAATCTTATCAACTTCCCGAATATA
This sequence comes from uncultured bacterium, assembly GCA_964546365.1. Taxonomy (GTDB): domain Bacteria; phylum Cyanobacteriota; class Cyanobacteriia; order Cyanobacteriales; family Aerosakkonemataceae; genus DATNQN01. The sequence continues at coordinate 66,700 of CAZJJR010000004.1, forward strand.
GTAATTATTCAAATCAATAAAAACATCAGAACCAGACAACTTCAAAAACTTCCAAATATCCCCAGTCGTCACCGCGCCATAAACTGTTTTAATATCATTTCCTTCCTGCTGATTAAACAACTGTGCCGCCAACATTGCCGCCGCACATTGACCTAACCCTCCCTTAATATCCTCATTCTTTGCTTCCACAATCAACACCGCAGGTGCGTTAATTAGTTAATTGCTCTTTAGAACGGCTAATAATAAAATCGCAATAGCCATTTAATCCTTGCTCAAAATCCACATTGAAATCCACTCCAGAAAATAAACTAATCTGATAATTTTTACCTCTCCTAACTTCTAACAAAATTGGCATAATAATTAATTCAGAACGCGCTTTTTCTCTATTAATAGCTAAAGCAAGTTCAGTCGTTTCTGTTAAAGAAGCTTTTAAAGTTTCACTCGGTTGTACAGATGCAACAGTGGCAAATAAATCAGCCTCTTCATAAATTCGTAAATTAAACGCTTTTTTAAATTTATTCAATGTAAATTCACTATAAGCCATTGACACCACTCCCATATTTATAATTCAGTCAGACTAGATTGAGAGTGCGATCGCATAACATTAGTTTCACCAGCAGCACAAACCATACCTCTACCCAGCCTTTCCAAATACTCGCTCAAACTGCAACCACAAGCCTGCGCTAATAAACGCAATCCCTCATAGCCAGTATCGGTGACAGCAATACTTCTTTTTTTCTTCACCTCACCGTAGTCTGAGGAGCTACCCGGCTTGAGATTCGACAGCGAACGAGGATTTACTTTTTGCAACCGTTTTTCTGCTATCCTAAAAATTAAAAAACCATATCCAATTCAATATTACAGCACTTTCTTTTTTATATCAGACATTTCAGACATTATATAATATATGAATAAACGTGCGACACCCAAGCTAATTTCTGTTGCACACCTCAGTTTTGAGGCAGTAAAGAAAAAATGCTAGCCACCATATCCCCCTACGAAGAACCTGAATCTTTTGGGAGAAGTAAAATCTTTCCGTTGGTTTGAAGTTACTGTATCACCGACATTTCAGCCTTGAATTTCTGATAGATTCTGTCATTCCTATAAGGAATGACAGAATCTATATGGGGCAAGAGTTTTAGAATATTTTCTGTTGAAAGTAACAAAAGAGGGGTATTTTCTGCGATCGCACCGCTCACCGTACAGTTGGCGGATATATCGATGGTGTTGATGGATATGTAGGAGTTGCAGGTTTTGTTTCAGAAGGTGAAGCAGGTTTGGGTGGATTTGCAGGCGGATTAATCACGCCGTAGGCAGTGCGTCTGTTGGCCCAATCTTGTGTATTCATCGGATTAGGTAACGCCCCACCAGATTTGAGATGTGCCAGGTAGTTCCACCATTCCGTATAGGTAGCCCAAGGATATTGTCTTTTAAAGGTGGCAAACTCTTGTTTGCTCGCCTCATCTGCAAAAGTCAAATCAACGCAGTCCAAGAAATTACCTATGCTCCCGCTCATAAATTCGTTCCTATCTAGGTAAACACAGCCTGGAAAAAATAGGC
>CAZJJR010000004.1:68306-71730 GCA_964546365.1 uncultured bacterium
CCCGGAAATTCCTCGAACAAGACTTAATAAGTAGGATGGTATGCAATACTACTCAGGATTTGCATAAAATTGGGGTTTTCGTAGGTTGGATCTCTTTCCCCCACCTCCCCATCCCCCCATCTATTAAATTTTCTCTGTTCACAATGAAGTAACCCTGCCTACGAGGGTAGGGAAGGCAGGTTAGGTGGAACCTATTACCCTAGCCTATGAACTGTAGAAACAATGCTTATATCATAAAGCCATAAAAATGTTGACACTTTGTAAATATATCGTTACATTAGTTTACAGAGAGTAACAGAGCGACAGAGCGAGGAAAAAAAATGTATACGATCGACGACAAAGGCATTCTGAACAACTACGCAGTTGAGCCTCCCATCTACTACGCACAGTACCCTTCACCAGAACAACAACAGCGTTATCTTCTGCAAGGTGCAACCGCTATTTTGTTCGTTAGCGTATTAGTCTTAACCGCATTTGGTATTAGCTAAAGATTTAAAAGTTTTTTATCTCAGTGATTGGCGTCTAAACATTTCGGAATTCTCCTAGCCTCGCCCCGGTAAAAGCCGGGGTTTTTACTATTTTCAGAATTTTTCAGATAAAAAAGTACAGAAAAACCCGCTTTCTTCAAAAAACCATCTTTTTCTGTACTTCATTCGGCTATAAACCTAAAATCTTCAATCTCAAATTGCTAAACTTTTACAGGAGATTTATTTTGAGTTGGTGCGTAATAATCTCCTTGGGCATCAACTCCCACCCTACCAATTGACTCGTCACCTGTAATCAAACGCGCACCTCGTTTGCGGGTGAAATAATTCCACGCCCATTGAATCATCACGACTAATTTGTTATCAAATTCAATTAAATAGTAAATGTGAACGAATACCCAAATCAGCCACGCTATAAAACCGGATAATTTTACGTAGCCCAAGTTGACAACTGCCGCATTTCTACCAATCACGGCTAAACTACCAGTATCAACATAATGAAAGGCGGGAATAGTTTGTTCGGAAAGGCGTTGTTTAATTAATTTGGCGACATATTCTCCTTGTTTCATCGCTACCGAAGCAATTCCTGGTAGCGGTGTTCCATCTTGATGGGAAAAGTTGGCTAAATCACCAATGACAAAAATATTGGGATAACCCGCTATACTCAAGTCGGGTTCGACTACGACGCGCCCTACTCTGTCTAGTTCTACTCCCGTGCGTTGGGCTAACACTTTTCCCATCGGGGAAGCTTTTACGCCAGCCGCCCATAGTATTGTGCGAGCGGGAATTTGTTCGATATTATCCCCTTGCTTCATGGTTACTATGTTGTCATCAATATTAGTAACAAGGGTTTTTGTTTGAACGGTAACGCCTAATTTTTGCAGGGATTTTTCGGCTTTTTCTGATAGTTCTGGAGGATAAGGAGGTAAAATGCGATCCATTCCTTCTATTAACAAAATTTTGGTTTCGGTGGTGTCGATGTCGCGGAAATCTTTTTTGAGGGTGCTGTAGGCAAGTTCTGCGATCGCACCTGCTAATTCTACACCCGTCGGCCCTCCTCCCACAATCACGAAAGTCAACCAAGCACGGCGTTTTTCTAAATCTGGTTCTTTTTCCGCCGCTTCAAAGGCTAAAAAAATGCGCCGCCGGATTTCTAAGGCATTTTCGATCGTTTTCAAGCCCGGTGCAACTCTTTCCCAGTCGTCATTACCAAAATAGTGGTGGCTGACGCCAGTGGCAATAATTAAACTGTCATAAGTCAAATCGCCACTATTAGTAATTACTTTCTGCTCTTGGGGGTCAATATCTTTTACTTCTGCCAGTAAAACTTTTGTATTCTCGTTTTTGCTCAATACAGCACGAAGAGGAGAAGAAATATCAGCTGGCGACAAGCTCCCCGTTGCTACTTGATAAAGTAGTGGTTGAAACAAATGAAAGTTGCGTCGATCGACTAAAGTTACTTTCACGGAGGCGCGGCTAAGTGCTTGGGCAGCATAAAGTCCGCCAAAGCCGCCACCGACAATTACGACATGATGAGGAGACTGTTTTTCTGCTACGTCTACCATATGTGAGGAGTTCCTTTATTTAAATTTGTCAGTGGCTTGTGAAAACAAACCTTTTTTATATTAGCGATGCTTTATTTTTAATGCGGACTAATCCGAGCAGGTGTAGCGCTGGCTACAACGGTATTATTTTTAGTAATACTTCTCTCAAAAGATATACTTTTTAGGCAATCCAAAATTTAGATCGATGTCGATCGGGTAGTAGGTACTATAGCGATCCTAAATGAATTGCGAACAACTAAACCCCTCCCAACCCTCCCATTACCAAGGGGAGGGCTAGGGTGGGGTGGATTATTTAAATAGGATCGCTATAAGTAGTGGATTAGTTTTTTAGTATGTAGTATCTAGTGAACTACCTACACTGACCTGACGGTGAGCGTGTAGGCTTCCCAATTCATCAGGGATTGCCTCGGTTTTCATAGATTTTTTAGGTAAATATTATTCATTACTACTGATTCCTCATTCCTCGAAAGCTTGTTGCTTTAGTAAATAGTGCAATAAAGCTTTTATGGATAAGAAAAAAAGCTTATCAGATTGGCTTGTTTGCCTTTTTCTACTGATGAGTTATTTCCGCTGCTTTTTGCTAGCAAATTGAATTAATATAAGCAAATTTACTGAATTACTGACGTTTGAGATTGTTAGCAGTATGACATCACATCAAAAGCTAGATTAATCCTTAATTTAAGTAGGAATAAATTATATAGACGAGCTTGTATAACCTTTAATGGAGCGGTACGTAATTTCTCGATATAAAAGCAAATTATCATTAAAAAAGGGCTGCTATCTAGCACTAGGGATAGACGCGGCCCTGGTAATAAATCCACAATTACTAGTATGCCATTGAATTGATTAAATTGGACAATTTAAAGGAGGACTTATATCTCGTTTCCATAGGCAAGAAAAAGAGCTTATATTCACACTTCCACGCACGCGATCGTCTTTTTTAAGGTAAAACTCTGGTAGGTGATTTGGCTATATGCGATGAGTTCGGTATAACTTCCAGATGAACTGGCTGAGTCAGAGAGACAGAGGAAACCAAGTTTTCATTAACCATATTGCGTGCTTTATCTTTAATAGTCTTCAGTACCAGACGAACTACCCAAGGGGAAAGTTGGGGATTAGCGTCAATTTCAGCGATCAGAGCATCCAAATCATTGATAATTGCGATCGTGGGGAAGTCAATCTCTTTGTGCATAAATTTAACTCTCTGTTCTAAGTGTTTCCGTGCTTTTTTTTAAAGTAAAAAATTTTGCTCGGCTTTTTGTCGATCGGTGTGTCACTCTCTGATGTGACTGTTTTGCCTAATGTCACAGCCTACTGAGAGCTTCCCAAAATTCCGCTGCGGATTGGTTGTAGCGCTTTTAGCAGCAGAGGCCA
>CAZJJR010000005.1:0-1853 GCA_964546365.1 uncultured bacterium
GGTTCCTTATTTGCCAGATCCTATCAAATTACTTTCAGTTATAGTTAAAAAAAGTTTATCCCCAAGCGAGTATCTACCTCTGGTTTGAAATCAAATCCGGATACGAGACGCCCTATTTCGATTCCGCTTCTTTTGGTTGCAGCACTGTGCATTTTTGAACGAGCGAGGATGCCAATAGCGATCGCGATCGCAAAGCGTATCTCAATCCTCTCCCTAGAGATAGATTCTTAATTACTCCCTTAAATCTAAAAAAATGTCTATGCTTTCGGGCGAAATAACATCTGTTTTGGTTATGGTAGAATTCCGAAGGAAATAAAGACAATATTAAACAAGGAATAGAAGGAATGTCAGCAGCCGTAGAAGTTACAGACAATTCTTTTAAGCAAGATGTACTCGAGAGCGAACTCCCCGTTTTAGTAGATTTTTGGGCTCCCTGGTGTGGCCCATGCCGCATGGTCGCTCCCGTAGTAGACGAAATTGCCCAACAATACGAAGGTCAGGTAAAGGTTGTCAAACTGAATACCGATGAAAATCCCAATGTCGCCAGTCAGTATGGAATTCGGAGCATTCCGACACTGATGATTTTCAAAGGCGGTCAGAGAGTCGATATGGTAGTCGGTGCAGTTCCCAAAACCACGCTGGCAAATACCTTAGAAAAATATCTCTAACCACGGTCAAGTACCAGCCAATCAAACTCCATAACTTTTGGGCGACTGTTATAGCCGCTCCATTTTTTCTTATACTTATGTTCCTGGTAGAGTGGGTTCAGTTGATGCGATGAAGTCCCCACTCTGCTTTTGCTGTTAATCACGATCGTCCTAAACCAAGGCATTTGCCGCGCGGGAAGGGAGAGGAAAAAAGGAAGGGTATCAATTCACTTAAGCGCTGCTACATTTCCTATTTTGGCAGGGGGTTGAGGACGGGGGGAAAGATCTGCGGCGCTCAAGCAAGTGAATTGGCAGGGAAATTCTCGATCGATCGTCTTCAGAAATGTCCCGCTCCGAGATTAGTAACCCTGTTAACCCACATCTAAATAGAACCATTGCCGGTGAATCCATTAAACTTGCGTATTTAGCGATCGCCCGAATCCAATTGATTCTCGAATCTAGCTAAAATAGGATACCCGCCAGTGCGAGAAAAATTATATGACAATAACACCCTCGTTCAACGCACATCAGTCTCTTCCGGCAGACTTGGTGGAGTTAATCGAGCGGCTGCCAACACTACAACACAAAAAATGGATTGAGCAGTCACTAACTACTCTCCTGCGAATAGCTGGGAGTGACATCGAGCGCTTGGACTGGAAAATTATGACTGCTTCTTTACAAGACCTAGAAAGAGGATTCCAGACATTTTATCCATACAGGCACGTTCGCAAAGTCACTATTTTTGGTTCGGCTCGTCTCTCATCCGACACGCCAGAGTATCGGATAGCAGTTGACTTTGCTCGTCGCGTCACCCAATTGGGATTCATGCTCATGACAGGTGGAGGCGGCGGTATCATGCAAGCTGGAAACGAAGGCGCTGGACATGAAAAATCTTTCGGCCTAAATATTAGACTTCCCTTTGAACAAGAAGCCAACCCATTTATTGCAGGCGATCCCAAACTGATCCATTTTAAATACTTCTTCACTCGCAAACTATTTCTCTTAAAAGAAAGCGATGCAGTAGGTTTATTTCCTGGTGGCTTTGGCACGCAAGACGAAGCTTTTGAGTGCTTAACTCTTTGTCAAACAGGTAAATATGGGCCAGTTCCCTTGATTTTGATCGATCGACCGGGTGGTGACTACTGGAACGATTGGGACGCTTACATTAGCAAGCATTTGGTAACGCGCGGTTTAATCAATCCAGAA
>CAZJJR010000005.1:1863-70422 GCA_964546365.1 uncultured bacterium
GCGTTTATACGATTACGGACAACTTGGACGTAGCCTGAGAAGCCATTACCAGTTTTTATCGCGTCTACCATTCCAGTCGCTATGTGGCTGACCAGTTCGTGATTCGCCTCAACTCCGAATTAAAAGATGAGGATGTCGATCGCCTAAATGATGAATTTGCTGATATTTTAGTTAAAGGGCGGATTGAGAAAAGTAAAGCTTTTCCGCAAGAAGCTGGGGATGAAACATTTGATTTACCTCGCCTTGCTTTGTACTTCAATCAAAGGGACTTCGGACGACTATACCAACTAATTGCGGCCATTAATCGATTGGGTACTCCTTCTCCTGAGTTAGCCGAACATCCAGAACGAAAATAATGTTCTTTTTCTCAGTTACTAATTATTAAAAGTAGTTGAGGTAACGAAAAAAAAATTAACAATCTGTATCCAACAGATTTTTTGTCACAAAAAGTAGGGATAGTAATTTCATCCCTACTTTTTGTGACGAAAGTTAGATAGAAAACAAGAGTTTGTTTGGCTATGCCGCCATTGCTCGGTCTAAGGAAAAAGAGTTTTTACGTAACGAATCAAACTTAATACTTACGCAAAACTACATAGCTTAGTTAAAAATTGAACCTTATATTCCGCAATCCTAACCAAGACAATCGGCTATAAAGTTTGGCAAATTTATAGAAACAGGCCGTAAAATGGCACTCTAGATAGATGCGGAGTGCCAGCGTCTTTCTCCCTGTTCCCTAGAGTTTTCAATTTATGGCTAACAAACACCAAATTAACTTTCCGATCTGGCAATATCTTAACCAGCCCTTATTTAGTTCTACAACTAAACTCGTACTCAATCCCAGTCGCTTTTGGTTTCTCTACAGAGTACAACTCTTAGAACGCTGCTTGAATAAAGCCTATTCTTCAGAAGACTATCGCCGCTAATTCTCTAAAGAAGGAGAAAAGCTACAAAGCTTTTTAAGCAAAAAATAAAAGTAGAATCCTTCTAAATGGCTAAAAGATTGAAAAACAACATGGTTTCTACTTTTATTGGCCGATTTAGGCTTATTTAGTCACTATTTATGAATTACCTCTTTTTCAAAAGACAAATTTTTTAAGTTTTAATTTAATATAAATTCACTTTAGCAGCGTCGCTATAGCAACTGCCAAGGCAATCAGGACGGGATAAATTGCTCAAAACCTAAGTTTTTGTGGCTTTTCCCTTCTGCCTTTGGCAATAATTTTTCCCCCAACCCCCAACCCCCCGACTACTTCGATCGCTAATTTTGCTCGGGCTAACTACTCAAGACGAGATTATCCCGATGGACAACTGTTTCTGCGCCGACATAGCCCAAAATGGCAGGAATATCGATCGATTGATGGCCTATAATCTTTGCTAATTCGCTGCTGCTATAGTTGACAATTCCCTTAGCGATTTCTTTACCGTTAGCATCGCAGATTTGTACGGCATCGCTAGCCTGAAATTGTCCTTGCACTTTAGTGATGCCAGCAGCTAAGAGAGATTTTCCAGCTTGAGCGATCGCTCTGACAGCACCGTTGTCTAAGTAAAGCTGACCGACTGTTACCATTCCGTGGGCGATCCAACGTTTGCGGGCATTAGTGGGATTTGATTCTGGTTCAAAATGAGTGCCTAGAGGTTCTCCTTGTAAAATTTTTTGAATGTTGTGGGGAGAACGACCCTCTGTAATCACGGTACGCACGCCAGCGGCAGTGGCAATTCGGGCGGCGGCTATTTTGGTCACCATTCCGCCCGTTCCCCATTGAGTACCTTGTTCGCCAGTTTGAATTTGCAGTTCTTCTAATTCGTTAATTTTGCTTACCAGGTTAATCGGTTGGGCGTTTGGATTGCTGCGAGGATCGGCGGAGTACAAGCGATCGACATCTGTGAGTAAAAATAGCCAATCAGCCTCTAACAAGCTGGCTACTCTGGCAGATAGGGTATCGTTATCGCCAAATTTCAATTCTTCGATCGCCACGGTGTCATTTTCATTCACCACCGGAATCGCCCCTAACCGAAGCAGTTCTTGGAAGGTATTGTAAGCATTCACGTAGCGACTGCGCTGCACTAAATCGCTGCGGGTAAGCAGTACTTGCGCGATCGGCTGTTGCAGGGAAGTAAACAAATCATCGTAAATTCGCATCAAGCGTCCCTGTCCTACTGCCGCCACCGCTTGCTTGAGAGCCATTGTACGGGGTCTTTCCGTTAAACCCAAGCGGACGCAACCAACACCAACTGCACCAGATGATACCAGTACTACTCGATTTCCTTCTCTGCGAAGGTCGCTGAGAGTTTCTACTAAAGCGGCTACCGTGGAAAGGGCAAGGTTTCCCGTAGATGGATTAGTTAGGCTGGATGTGCCTATTTTAACAACTAAAGTTTGAGACATCAGAATTTTAGATTTTCGATTTTAGATTTTCGATTTTAGAGTAGCCAGCGATTTTCGCGATCGAGCAAGTGAATTCTATTTCAACCTGAAGGGGATCGGGTATACGTCGGTAAGAGAGTTCGATCGCTTTTTACCTTGTCTTCGCGTGCTGTCCCAGCTTAGGCTGGTAGCCGCCCTGAAATCTAAAATTTAAAAGCGCCAGTTCCGTTGAAGTGAGAACTGACGCTTTTCCAGGTATTCACAGAGATTTATGGTTAGGGTCTTTATATTAGCTGACCCCATTTGAACCATTTTTATGATGGCAGCATTTTCCGGAAAACCCAAAATTCATAATAATTTCTTTATGTTTCCCTTTATAAGGATTCATCATGAATCTTTAAGTTTTGTTGCTTAGCGGGTAGGGTAGCCCCCAGAGCTTGCGAGAGCCAAACTTCCAGGTTGCGAACCGAATAAGGCTCCCAGGTAGAGGCAGGTTTGACGATCGGCTCTACTAAAACAGTGAACATACCCAGACGGTTACCTGCCAGCACGTCAGTAAACAAACGATCGCCCACCATCGCCACCCGTTCTACGGGCAGGTTCATTTGAGTGACCGCCTGCCTTAACTTGCGGCGAGAAGGCTTAGAGGCACCAAATAAGTAAGGTAAATTCAAAGAGCGGGCAATATTACCGATGCGATTTTCGCTCAGATTATTGCTAACCAACCAGATCTTCGCCACTGGTCGGACTTGTTCAACCCAGAACATCAGTTCCTCAGAGACTTGTTGTAGTTTCATCGGGACTAGGGTTTCATCCACATCTAACACTAGACCTTGGAGTTGATATTTTTCGAGTATTTCAGGTGTAAGACTCAAAATTGAGCCATCGATAACTAAATCCGGTTGTAAAAGAGCGCCCCAAGACATAAAGTGGTTGTTAAGTTAAGTAAATAGAGATATTTGTTGACGCGCTCCCCTGATTGAAAATCAAGGGGATTATCAGGCATATGTTACGAGGCAGGATAAATCCATGCCTCTCCACCTTTGTTCCTGTTTCTTAGATTCTGAACTAGACTGTTAGGACTTACGCGATCGGGAACCGAAATAAAAAGCCAAAAGCTTGATGTTTAGATAGCTTTTCTATTTTCACCCGCTCACCCCCTCATCTTTTTTTGCGTAAGTCCCGGCTCGGTTAATTATTGGAAGCGGCTTGGCGGCGGGCTGCCCTTTGTCTGCGAATAGCCGCAACAGCTGTTTCGTGTTCTGCTAAAGTGCGGCTGAATACGTGGCTGCCATCGTAACGAGCCACGAAGAAGAGATATTCGGTATTTTCGGGGTTAAGAGTTGCTTTTAAGCTGGCGATTCCCGGACTGGCGATCGCAGTTGGCGGCAAACCGCGATTCAAGTACGTATTATAAGGAGAAGCAGTTCTGACTTGATTTAAGGTCAGAGGTTGGTCGGGAGTTTGCTGAATATTCAATCCGTATTCCACTGTCGGATCGGATTCCAGCCTCATTCCCTGTCTCAATCGACTGACGAACACGCCTGCGATGCGAGGTCGTTCGGCTGGTATCACGGCTTCTTTTTCCACAATGCTCGATAAAGCAACCCACTCAAGCAGGCTAAACTGACTTCTGGGCGTTTGCTGTTGGTAAACGGGTAGAGCAACTTCTTCAAACCGTTTGAGCATTTGGTTGACGATCGCTTCTGGCGCGATCGCACCAACCGCTACTTGATAAGTATCGGGATACAAAAACCCTTCCAGGTGAGGTAAATTGCTGGGTAACCAAGGAAAGCGATCGCGCGGAATTTGACTAGCCGCCGCCAGAAAGTCTTCTGCCTTAAAAAACCCTTGAGACTCGAAGTAGGAAGCCATTTGCTTTAAAGACCATCCCTCCGGGATTGTAAAGCTACGCTGTACCTCATTACCTTTAGTAATTTCCTCTGCGATCTCAGGTAAAGACTGCGCGGGTGATAACTGGTAAGTACCCGCCTTAAACCCAGGCTTGTCTTGGATTGACAACCAACGCGCCCACAGATTCCAAGCTTGAGATGAGCGAATCAAACCTGCTGACTCCAGATCCAAACCGATCTGAGTACTAGAAGTTCCTGGTGGAATGCGGATTTGCACCTTTTTCTCCGGATCGGATGAAGATGCGGCATTAGCAGGTGACATCGGTGGTGCAGAAGCCCAACTCCACCAAGCCCAGCCTTGCCAAGCAGAAATTGCTAGCGTAGCTGGTAGTAAGACAAGATAAAACAACGTTTTGGACAGGCGTTGCATAATTGAGTACTTCAAAAGCTTGATTTTCTTGGATAATGTGACGCACCTGGAACTTTTCCACCCCCGCGAAGGATGGATTTGATTCACAGCAAAGCCTTTGTCAGCGCCTCGTAATGTCTACGCTTGGTACTGATGAGTTGACAAAGTTCGTGCAAGGCTAATAGGCAAGCTGTGCAAGTGTAGCGGAATTCTACTATACCCGGAAAACTTCCCAGTTTGAAATCGCCAAGTTCGGGACAACCATAGCTTCGATTTTCCTTGAATTTCCTGTTTCACCGTTCGTCGTTCATCGTTCATTGCGTTGTTTTTCAATGCAATGAACTATGAACTGGGAACCATGAATGATGAACCTTATTCTAGTTCGTCAAATAATTGCTCCTCTAACAGAGGCTGTACCTTTTGAAACTCTTCGGGCGAGAGCAATTCGGGTTTGCCTTGATGGTTGATTCGACCAAAGAAAAGCAAGGGGTCAAGGGGAGTATAAATGGCGTATTCCTGTTCTTCGTAGTAGAAGTTAGCTAGTAATTGCAACTCCTCAGGCTCTAATTGCGTTGCTTCGTCGTCGATTTCGAGAGTGAGTATTTCATCCTCGTTGACTGGGGGCAGTTCGCCGGCGACCGTCAGGGCGAATGCGGTACGCTTGAGGGTGAGGTCTTGCTCTGCCAGGACTGCTTGAGCGATCGGAAAAATTTTCTCGATCGTCTCGTCGTCTTCCACTAGCATGGCTTCGTCTTCGGAATCTTCTTCCCAAGCAAAGATCTCGATCGGCGAGTCAACTGGTAATAGCAGAATGTACTCTTTACCTTCTACTTCTACTGACTGCTCGATATAACAGGCTAACTGTCGCCCTGTGTCATCTGTCAGGATCACTGGTTCGTCCTGAGAATAGCCGTTTTGTTTTGATTTAGACATGGTTAGGCTCCAAGCAAGAGTGATGCTGTGCGCGTTTGGGACGCTCGTCCAACCATTGTTGCAAAATAATGGCCGCAGCAATCCGATCGATTAAACTTTTATCGCGAGATGGGGATTTTTTTTCGGCTTTTAACATTTCTTCGGCTTGAAATGAAGTTAATCGCTCATCAACATACTCTAATGGCAGTTGTAATGCTTTCGCCGCCCGTTGAGCAAATTTCTGTACTTGCTTGGCTTGAAAGCCTAAGGTGCCGTTCATCGAGTAGGGTAAACCAACTACCAGAACTTGCGCTTCTCTTTCATTGACAATTTGTTGTAATCGTGCTATATCTTCTGCAAAAGATCGGCGCTCAATGGTAGTTAAACCCGTAGCGATCAAACCAGTGCGATCGCATCCTGCCACTCCGATGCGTTTGCGTCCCACATCTAAGCCGATGGCGCAGACGGGAGCGGGAGAGCGAGTTTCTTGACTTTCAGCCATTGACAATTTTGGCATTAAATACCGATTTACCTTTTTAGCTAACTCATCCTAGCAAGAAGGTTGTTCTTGCTGATTGTCGCCACTATCCGGTTGAGCGGAATTTGCCGATGAGTCGTTGCGGGAAACTTTAAAAGCTGCTCCGTTCGATGTTTCTGGGATAGAATCCGCTCTGGCAGGTTGTGGTGCTGGCGTACAGACGCCAGAACTCAGATCGGTGCTGGCAGAGTCTGGAGTAGCTAACTGCTTCGATCTCAGCCAAGACATCCTTCCCGGTACTGGTTGGCGATTGCGCTGCAAATTTTGCAGCATTTCTGATAATGCTAAACCTTCTAAAACTTGCTTGGATTCGCGAAGTTTATGCCAAACGGAACGAGACATCAGCAAGGTATGTTCCACCCGTTCTGCGCCTATTTGCTCTAAATATTCTTCTCTTTCCGGTTGGTAGTCAGCAGAAGCAATGTGCAAAGATTGGGCGGGGAAATCCTGGGCAATCCGAGCCATTTGAGATAGTAATTCCGGATATAACCAAGTATAGGCAGGGTGAACGGTTAACTGAGCGGTGTGGGGAACGGCTCCGTTACGACTCAGTTGCAATTGAAAATAACCGATCGCGGCTTTGCGCTGAGTTTCAAACACGTAGCCGCTTACCACTTCCGTTTGGTTAAACCACTGTTTTACCCCTTCAATTAAGGCTCCGAAAAAGCTGGTTTTAAAATCTTGGACGTGGCGATCGAAAACTTGCCTTACCAACGGAGGCATTGCAGCTGTATCTAATTGATATAGCAATTGAGCATCGGCATTGCTGACTGGCAACAAATTAGGCAGATCCGGTTCTCTTTCTTGCAATTCTTGCAGCACGGCTGGGGAAATCGCCCAATAAGTCATCTGCGCCAAAGGCTGAAATCCATTTTGCCGATATAAAGCCAAAGTTGCTTTGTTGTGAATATTAACTTCCAGCAACCAAGTACGTGCTTCCCAAATCGTTTCAAAGCAGTAACGCAATAGTTGAGAGCCGATCCAGTGGGTACTTGCTTTCGGGTCTACCACCACCTGCTCAACTTGCCACGTACTGCGGGTTCGATTAAATGGAGAGACTTTAATCATGCCCCGAACTTGTCGATCCTGCTGGGCGACATGGACGCAGAAATCGTACTGGAATGGGTTAGGAAACCAGCTTAACAATTTCATCAACCAGTACGATCGAGTGATTCTTTCTAACTGCTGTTTGTCTTCAGGGGAGCAGCTGTGGTTTTCTGCCTCACACGCCTCTAAAAACATTCGATCGAGCGCTTCCATGTCCCGATATTGCACCGGGCGGATCGCAATTTTTGGCTCTTGGGGAGGAAATGCAGTCATGTTGGGTGAGGACTGGTGGGGTTACCAGTTTCAGTTTAACATTCGAGTTGTCAGGCAAGTTTTATTTATTGTGAACGGATGCTTGTTTGACACTCCTGGAGGCTAAAGCCGAGAGGATTCTTGCATCATCGAATAACCTTGCTTAAGCGCTGATTCCAGGTTTAAGTAGAGGGTCATTTCTCCGCCAGCGTGAATTTCCGTGTGCCTCACGGTATTTGCAATATAGCCCATCAATTTCAACGCCTTCACCAGAATATTAATTGCAGCATTTTCATCCCTGTCTAGTACAGTTCCACACTTACACAAGTGAGTTCGTACTGACAGGGACTTTTTCACTTTATCACCACAATTAGAACATTCCTGACTAGTAAAGTGAGGTGATACGGGAACGGCAACCTTACCAAATCTATTGGCAAAATACTTTAACCATTCCCGAAATAGACACCATCCGGCATCATTAATTGATTTGGCTAGGCGATGATTCTTTACCATGTTCTGCACCTTCAAGTCCTCAAACGCCACGAAATCGTGAGATTTCATTACGCACCTCGCTAATTTCACGGCGAAGTCTTTACGCTGACGAGAGACTTTTAGGTGTTTTTTTCCCAAACGGTTAACTGCTTTCCTTCTATTGTTAGAACGTTTAACCTTTTTGGAAACTCGACGCTGCAAACGCTTTAATGCTTTCTCTGACTTTCTGAGGTATCTGGGATTGTCCACTTTCTCGCCATTACTGTCAGTGTAGAAGTGGGCTAATCCCACATCTATGCCAATGCACTTAAACTGAAATTAGACCTATAACTGCTGCCAGAACAATAACAAGTGTCGAAACGACTGAAAAGGACATAACCTAGCGTAGAAGCCACTACTGTTGATTCAGACATTGGCTTGACAATCACTAGCTTCCAATAAGAACTTGGTACGTGGAATATATAAACGGTAGATTTTTCCTTAAGCAACCAATCATTTTGGATTTCAAATTGTTGAAAAAGTTTAGTTTGCTTATCTTAACCTTTTTTCATTGGCTAAGTTTTCCTGCTTAGTGTATATTTAGGAGCTCATTGAACTAGAAATAATTCCCTTTAAAGTTTGAGCAGTATCATTTAATTGATTAAGAGCGTGGTTAGTATCTTGTAAAGAAGTCACGGTTTTGGTAGAAGCCTCGCTTAATTGAGCAATGGCAGCGCTAATTTGTCGAGCACCCTCAAATTGGTCTTCCATATTATGACTAACCATCTCAAATTGAGGAGTGAGACTTTGTACTTGTTCGATTACTTGAGCAATTTGCTGGCTGATAGAACTAACTAATTCGATATGATGTTGAACTTGATGGCTGAACTTATCGACTTCCATCACACCTTTGTAAACAGACGATTGGATTTCTTTAACCATTTCCTCGATTTCTTGGGAAGCTGCCGCCGAGTTATCTGCCAAGCGTCGCACTTCTTGAGCGACCACCGCAAAACCTACACCGTATTCCCCGGCTTTTTCGGCTTCGATGGCGGCGTTGAGAGAGATTAAGTTAATTCGATCGGCTACTTCTGTAATTCGATTGACGGCGCTGTTAATGTTGTTGGCTTTTTCATTCATCACCCGCAGTCGAGTGGCGATAATGTTGCTACCTTCGGCCAACTGAGTCATGGCTGAAGCCATTTGGGTGAGGCTTTGTTGAGAACTAGTGGTGGCAATGGCGGTGGCGGTAGCTTTTTGGGCGACATCTTCCATTGTCTTGACTAATTGCCCTGCCGTGTTCGCAATGGCGGTGGCAGTAGCATTGGCTTTTTTGGAAGATGCCGCTTGCTGTAATGCACTGGCTTCTAGTTGTTTGCCGGATTCGGCGATTTGGCTGGTGGAGGTGGTGACTTGTACGCTGACTTGATTGGCTTGGTCGATGACGGAATTGAGTTTGCTAAAGGAGGTTTTCAGTTGGGTGGCCATTTGGTTGAAGGCGTTGGATAGTCGCGCTAGTTCGACGATCTGACTGGATTTCACTTGCTGGTCGAAGTTGCCGTTGGCCATTTGTTCGGAGGCTTGGGCGATTCGCATAATCGGGCGGGTAATCAATTGGGCGGTAATGACGGCGATCGCAATTGCCACCAATAACCCCAGTACGCATAACCAAATCGTAATGCGGTTGTTGGCATTGATTTGTTCTAAGAAGTCTGATTCGGGGAAAATTAGTACGATCAGCCAATCTAAGCCTTTATCATCTTTAAATGGAGTTACTTGCACGAATTGCCGTTCCCCATTGAGGAAAAATTCTAGTTGTTGTGGAGTTTGAATTTGGCTCAGGCTAGTGAAGCGATCGCGCAAAAACGCTCCCGTCGCTTTCACCAAGGTATTACCGCTCTCGTCTGCCCTCAAGCGTCTTGTGTCTTCACCACTACCTGTCGCGATCGGTTCTTTCGTCGAACTGGCCACTAGTACCCCAGTGCGTTCCATGATAAACGTTTGTCCCGATTTCCCGATTTTTAATGTTTTTAGGAAGTTGCTGAGTTCTCTTGGTAAATAAAGATCTACTGCACAGACTCCAATTAAAGAATTATCCGTTTTGTTATAGATAGGAGCGCTGGCAGTAATGGTAGGAATTAATAAGGAAAAGTCTAGATAAATTTCACTCCAGGTAACTTTTCCTGCTGCTACTCCTGCTTTGTACCAGGGGCGTTGTCTAGCATCGTACACGCTGGTTTCTATGTCTTTTAACGAAGTACGGTTGCCATCGCTGTCCATATTGTAGTTGTTGTATCGAAAGTTAGTAGAAGCATTGACAATTTTGGCGTACATCCTTTGATTATTGGTAGAATCTACCTCCACACCAAATGCTTCCCCACCTTTTTGACTGCCACAATAGGCATAGCTAATGGATGGAAACAACTTTAGTTGTTCTGAAAAGCGTTGTTCTCCTTTGGCGTTAATAATATCAATTTCCCCCCTACCTACGGCATTGGCATTCAGTTGAACTATTGTCGGAGGTATTTGGACGTTATTTTTAACTTGATCCTCGATTCTCGTACTCAATTCATTACGCAGTTGAGCAGCAATATCGTTAATTGCCTTTTGTCCGTTCTTAAACGAGAGATATCCTATTAGCCCCACCACCGCAGTTGTTTGCAGTACAAAGGGAACGATTAGAACAACTCGCAACGGATTTTTGCCTGAAAATTTCGTGTTTAAAGAATTGTTAGTAGTTGACATATGGGTAACTTAGTATGGTTTAGAATAAAAAGCCGAGTCTGATTACTCCCACTAAGAGAGGGTCTCGATTATTTTCAGGGTTAGTGATGAGAAATACCCCAGGAGTAATTGAAACATAGTCATTAACTTGGTAAGTGTAAAATGCTTCGATAAACCAGGCGGTTTCGTCATCTTCTGGCCCTCCTTCAACGCGGTAAGCTTGGGGGGGGTTGCCGACAGTCAGGACTCCCAAATTGCCTTCCTTAAATAAGTCTGGGAACGCCAAACTGAGTTTCCAGTTCCAGATGTCAGCAGTATCTCCATCGCGATTTCCTCCACGTGCCGTAGCTCTGGTATAAATACCCCAGCCCTCTAAGTTTAATGCTTTGGCAATTCGCCAAGTTCCGACAATACCAAAGTTATCAGTGGATGTAGCATTGCCCTGGAACGGATCGTCAGCTAAAGCACTTCCGACACCTCCTGAAACAAAGCCAGTATCTTTTCCGGGAAAGTAATTATGAGTGTAAACTAAACCGATCGCAGTATTGTCACTAGCTTTGTAAGTAAGTTGACTACCTGCTACATATTGACCGTTGAAAAACCCGGAATCCTCATTAGGGCTACCAGAATTACCTGCCGAATAATATAAAGCAAGATTTAATTGTTTGGTGAAATCGTGGGAAATACCTGCTCCCGCGCCAAAACTAGTGTAATAAATCGGGGCATAGGCTCCAAAGCCTGAATTAGCACCCGTAACTGCGCTATTGGTAAACGGAGCGAGTGGGTCAGCCACATCATCTAAATTCATGTTGTGTGCAGCCAGCCAAACCATCGTACTATTTCCGATCGGAAAACGATATTCCAGTTTGTTAAGCCTGACGTTGTTGCTAGAATTGCTACCGAAAGTATTTAAGTTGGTCATGTTGCTACCGCCGCGAGCATCAAATAAGTTGCCTGACTGGAGGCGAATTCGCAGTCGGTCTCTGCCAGTAAAACTAGTGAGGAAGCTTTGACGTACCCGGTAGCCGAAAGCGACTTGTTCATCTAAATCTTCTCCTGTTGCGGCATTTTCTTCACCAAAGACACCAGCCGCTGCAAACACTATTTCGGCGCTATACTTGGTGGTGGTAGAGAACTGATTGGTCTCCAGGATAGCAACCCTATTTTCCAACTGGTCTACTCGATTCCTCAAGGTAGTAAGTTCTGTTTTAAACTCTTGGGTTAACCGCCGCAGCGTTTCGATATCCCCAAGCAAGGACGGGTTTTTATTATCAGTATTTGTAGCGGCAATTAAACTTTCTATTTGCTGCAAACAAGCGTTTAAACCAGCAGCAAATTCATATCGAGTGAGGGCGCGATTTCCTCGGAATGTCCGGTCTGGATAACCTTCAATACAACCGTAGCGTTCTACTAAACTTTGCAACGCCTGGTAAGCCCAATCTTCTGGAGAAACATCCCGCAATTGAGAAACGCCTGTTACTTGATTCATGGTGTCGCTTTCTTGAACCCCTATTTCGCGATCGAGAGTGGTGGGATTGAGTGAGGGAATGTTACTTTCAATCACAGGTTCTTCTGCAACTATAACATCGGTAACGGATCGATCGATAGTAGAAGGAGTAGTTTGACTTGCTGCTAAAGCCAATTGTGGATGGCTGATGTTAGCAAGGAGTAATATGTTAACCAATCTGAATAAGCCAAGTTCTAAAGACTTTTCAAAAGATTTATTCATTTAATTAATCCCGCTACTATTTCTTAGTATGATAGTATAATAACTGTGTAATCATTACCAAGCTCTCAATTTAATTGATAAGAAAACTTAGTAAAAGCTTTTTTGCTTATATAGCAATCCTAAATGAATTGCAAACAACTAGACCCCTCCCAATCCTCCCCCTTGGTAAGGAGAGGACTAGGGTGGGATTTATTACTCAAATAGGATGGCTATAGTTTTCAAATCTTAGGCGCGTTTTGGTATTAATTCGATCGATCGAATCATCTTCCCTCAGAAAAACCGCTGTATTCAGTAAATTAAAAGTGTGATGAATACACCAATATAAGCGAAAAAAAGGTGCTAATTCGGTTAGCAACTGGAATCGACAACCGCCTTGCCCTATCTTTGCAAATTTTTGACTTCGATCTAAATTTAACATCTCCATAAATTTAATAACGTTACTTGGAAGCCTTGTAGAAACATTGTATTGCAATATGTCTAATTTTTTGGAGATGCCTGATAATTATTTATTTTTGGCAGCAATCGCCTCAGCTTGAGCATTTATTTTTTTCAGCAAATCAGTATGTAGTTTATTTGGCTCATCGTTAAGGTTTAAAAGACCAACACTAATCGGTGGTCTATTTCCCGGCAAATTTACCCAACGATACCAAGTGTAACCCACAAGACCGGGATGAGTTAAGGCTTTTTTCAGAGACTCTTCACCATTGCGAATCATGCGTTCTGTGAGAGGAATACCGCTTACAGGTTCATTTGGCAAAGGACGTTGAGAAAAAACTCGATGTCCCCAACTAAATTCACCATTCAAAATAGGTAATTGCGTACCCTGGTAGTAAATGTCTATGCGATCGTACATGGTAAAGCGATAATTATTAGCTGAAACGACATCAACCCAAGGACGCTTCATTGCCGCAAATATGGCTTGACCGGGAGGTTCGCCAAACCGACATCCTAAAATTAAATGATTGGTATCGTAGCGGCGAATTGCTGCTGATGTTTCTTGAAAATATCGACGGGCAACTTCTTCTGAAAAGGCTGCTTCATCTGCTAAATAGCTTTCCGAAACGATCGCCTTTTTTTCATTAGTCCACTGCTTGATTGTTTCTTTAGAAGTAATTGCTACTTGCCAATCTTTAGCTAGTTGTTCTATACTATTGCCGTGTCTTTTTAAAACAAAATCCCACACGGCTTGGTATCCAGGTCGCGTTTCTTCAAGACTCAAGAATATTTGCAGCAACGATAATTTAGCTTCTGAAGTAAGCAACAAACTAGAATTTACCTGTCTATCTGGGGTTCGCCCTTGCGCCCAGTTTAGTTCATTGTCGGTGAAATATCCCACTAACTGCTTACTTTCTGCTATGGGTGGGACTATATTTTTTGCTTTAATATCAATTTCTTTTAACCATTCTGGATCGAAAACGTCAGGAAGAAATATATAATCGTTCTTGATTACCGGAGTAACTTTTGCAAAATCAAGTATCGCGGTGTATGGCATTCCCCGATCCCAAAGTTGCGGAGATGTCCATCCGCCAAGGGCGTTGAAATTCCAATCTCGCAGTCGCTGCAATGCTGTTTCTCGGAACGCCGCAGGATCTCCACCATATTTGTTTTTGACAAAAAGAGAATAAATTAAGGGATATTCAGGGTTGACAGAGGTGACCCCTTTATAGAAAAATGGTTTTCCATCGGGATCGATAAACCACCAGCGCCCTTCAGTGGATTTTCCTACGCGGAAAAAACCCTCTTGTCCTACTACTGTTGTTGCATTAATGCGTACTTGCTCTAAAGGATGAGAGGAACTGCCAACTACTACATTTACCAGGGGAGGTAAAAGCGAAATTGCGATCGCTGTTAACAAAGCAACTACGAAGGTTGCGAGTAAATGATATTTTTTGCTAATACGCCATCCTAATTTAGGCATTTAATTTATTTGATTTTTTAATACTAATTTTAACGACAATATACCAAATTTTTCTTTTGACTGTTTGGGAAATACTTAAAAAAATAATTAAACTTGTTCAAAGTATTATTGAATGCCAATTTGAGTAGCTATAAAACAGATAGATCGATGCTGCTGCCGCCAATACTCTATCGGTGAATTACATCAAACGATCGCGCAACAAATAAAATTTAAAAAAACGGATATTTTACCTGATTAGCCAAAGTTTAAAAAAGTTGTAAGAAATACTTTTAACGAATTGGGTTATTGGCATTCAACACCCACAAAACCGTTATTGCATAACACTCTCAACCCCTAAATAGCGATAGACTAACGATTATAACTAGGATAATCCATCAGGAGAACACTTGAATGTTGTCAGCTTACCGCCAACAAATTGAAGAACGGGCAAAATTGGGCATTCCGCCGCTACCTTTAAATGCACAGCAGACTTCCCAATTGTGCGAACTGCTGAAAAATCCGCCAGCCGGAGAAGAAGAGACGTTGTTGGATTTGTTGACAAATCGCGTTCCTCCGGGTGTGGATGCAGCTGCTTACGTGAAAGCGGGATTTCTCACTGGTGTTGCAAAGAGTGAAATCACTTGTCCCTTAATTACTCCTCAATCAGCGGTTTACCTGTTGGGTACGATGCTGGGTGGGTACAATGTGCAATCCTTGGTGGATTTGCTCAAGTCTCACGATAGCTTAATTGCAGGGGCAGCAGCCACGGCTTTAAGTAAAACTTTGTTGGTGTTCGATGCGTTCAATGATGTTTTGCATTTATCAGATGTCAATCCTTATGCAAAGCAGGTGGTGGATGCTTGGGTGAATGCGGCGTGGTTTATCGGGCGTCCCAAATTGCCTAAAGAGATTACCGTAACGGTGTTTAAAGTTTCCGGCGAAACGAATACCGACGATTTATCGCCTGCACCTCATGCTACCACTCGCCCGGATATTCCGTTGCACGCTACCGTGATGTTGGAATCGCGGATGCCGGGGGCGTTGCAAACTATTGCTGAGTTAAAGCAAAAAGGGTATCCTGTTGCTTACGTAGGGGATGTTGTCGGGACTGGTTCTTCGCGCAAGTCAGCGATCAATTCCGTGTTGTGGCATATTGGGGAAGATATTCCTTATGTTCCCAATAAGCGATCGGGCGGATATATATTAGGAAGTGCGATCGCTCCTATCTTCTTCAATACTGCCGAAGATTCCGGTGCATTGCCCATTGAATGCGATGTCACCAAAATGGAAACCGGAATGGTAATTACCATTCATCCCTACACCGGAGAAATAACCAACGAAGCAGGCGAAGTTATCTCCAATTTTACCCTCAAACCAGATACAATTCTCGACGAAGTAAGAGCAGGCGGACGCATTCCTCTCTTAATTGGACGCACTCTCACCGATAAAACTCGCGCCGCTTTGGGATTAGAACCTTCACCTGTATTTACCCGTCCAAAACAACCCGCAGATACGGGTAAAGGCTACACTTTAGCACAGAAAATGGTCGGGAAAGCTTGCGGATTACCAGGTGTTCGTCCCGGTACATCTTGCGAACCAATTATGACAACTGTTGGTTCCCAGGATACCACAGGCCCTATGACCAGAGATGAGTTAAAAGAACTTGCTTGTTTGGGATTCAGTGCAGATTTAGTCATGCAAAGTTTCTGCCACACAGCAGCATATCCCAAACCAGTTGACGTGAAAACTCATAAAGAATTACCCGATTTCATGGCAGAACGCGGTGGTGTTGCATTGCGTCCCGGAGATGGAATTATTCACTCTTGGTTAAACCGAATGTTGTTACCAGATACAGTAGGAACTGGTGGCGATTCTCATACTCGTTTTCCATTAGGAATTTCCTTCCCCGCAGGTTCCGGTTTAGTAGCATTTGCTGCTGCTTTGGGCGCGATGCCTTTGGATATGCCAGAATCAGTTTTAGTGCGATTCAAAGGTGAATTGCAACCCGGTGTAACCCTGCGAGATATCGTCAACGCCATTCCTTACGTAGCAATTCAAAAAGGATTGCTAACTGTCGAGAAGAAGAATAAGAAAAATGTCTTCTCCGGGCGGATTATGGAGATTGAAGGTTTGCCAGATTTGAAAGTCGAGCAAGCTTTTGAATTGACAGATGCAACTGCCGAACGTTCTTGTGCTGGTTGCACGATTAAACTGAGTGTAGAAACCGTTTCCGAGTATATCCGTTCCAACATTGCGCTATTAAAAAATATGGTAGCGCGAGGTTATCAAGATGCCCGTACTATCATGCGTCGCGTGGCGAAAATGGAGCAATGGTTGGCAAATCCAGTGTTAATGGAAGCTGATGCAGATGCAGAGTATGCGGAAATTATCGAAATCGATTTGAACGAGATTAAAGAACCAATTGTTGCTGCACCAAATGACCCGGATAATATTAAATTATTGTCCGAAGTTGCTAACGACCCAGTGCAGGAAGTATTCGTCGGTTCTTGCATGACAAATATCGGTCATTATCGCGCTACTGCCAAGGTTTTGGAAGGCGAAGGTGCGGTAAAAACTCGGTTGTGGATTTGTCCGCCAACTCGGATGGACGAACAGCAACTAAAAGAAGAAGGTTACTACGGCATTTTCGGTGCTGCTGGTGCGAGAACAGAAATGCCAGGTTGCAGTCTTTGTATGGGCAATCAAGCGCGAGTTGCTGATGCTACAACGGTGTTTTCAACTTCTACCCGTAATTTCAATAATCGCATGGGTAAAGATGCGCGAGTTTATCTAGGTTCGGCTGAATTAGCAGCAGTTTGTGCGCTGTTAGGAAGGATGCCTACGGTGCAGGAATATCTGGATATTGTGGCGAAGAAAATTCATCCTTTAGCTGGTGATTTGTATCGGTATTTGAATTTCGATCGAATTGCTGGTTTTGAGGATGAAGGAAGGGTGATTCCGTTGGAAGATATGCCTAAGATTGAGGATATTTTGGGTATTCCGACGGGTGCGTTGAATTAGAATGGTAGGGTGGGCTTTTTGCCCACCTTAATCAAGCGATGGATAAAAGGAGATTAGGTATGAGCCAAGCATCGATCGCAACTACAAAAAGTCTCTACGATCGCGATTTTTATCTGTGGATTCAATCAACTGCTCAACAGTTAAAAGAAGGTAAGTTTAATGAGATAGATATTCCTAATTTAATAGAAGAAATTGAGAGTATGGGCAGAAGCGAAAAACGCGAATTAAAAAGTCGTTTAATCGTGCTTTTAATGCACCTGTTAAAATGGCAATATCAGCCGGAAAAGCGGAGTGAAAGTTGGCGTAGCACCATCAGCGAACAGCGTATTTGTATTGAAGGATTACTAGAAGATAGTCCTAGTTTACAGCCTTTGATTTCCGAAGTGTTTGATGAGTGTTATCAGAAAGCCCGTTTGAAAGCAGCGGAGGAAACAGGCATTAAGTTAAACTTTTTCCCTAAAGAGTCACCTCTTAGCTTAGAAGAAACTTTGAAATTTAGTTTTTTCTAAGTTAAAACTAGGTCATTGCAAAATCGATAACTTAACCTTTGCCAAATTCTGTGCTAGTGTAAAAAATCCATTTTATTAAGGTGTAAAAATAGTATGCCATTCAAGCCAATACGCCATTCTAACATTTCCACTGAAAATCCAGAAGCGCTTTATCGCGACTATAGAAATCGCAAAGTAGAAGGACTACTTGCTCACCAAGCCGATATAATTCGGGCATATATAAAGCCTGAAGCCTTGAATTCACAAGATGTAGCTCTTCAACTACCAACTGGTAGCGGTAAAACTCTCGTTGGCCTTCTACTTGGAGAATGGCGAAGGCAACGTTTCCAAGAAAAAGTTATCTATCTTTGCCCTACTCGTCAACTTGCTTATCAAGTGGTTGAACAATCGATAAATAAATACGGTATAAAAGCAAATGCTTTTGTGGGGAAGCAAGCAGAATATGCTCCTAATATTAAGGCTGAATACCGGAATGCGGAGACGATCTCTGTTACCACATATAGTGCTTTATTTAATACTAATTCATTTTTTGATGATGCAAATGTGATTATTCTTGATGATGCTCATGCCGCTGAAAACTATATAGCTAAATACTGGTCTCTTCTAATTGATCGCCAAGCGAATAAAGTGGTTTTTGATGCTGTGTTGTCAGCTATTCGCTCAATTTTATCGCCTGCGGATTACTCTAGATTAACTTCAACTGCTCCCGATCTTGGAGATCGCCAGTGGTTAGAAAAAATTCCTACACCAGACTTATATGATATATTGCCAGAGTTCACTGCATTACTTGACGAACAAACTGCCGAATCTAAACTGAGTTACCCTTGGTCTGTTCTTCGAGATCACCTTTTAGCTTGCCATATATACATTAGTGTCAATGCTATATTAATCAGACCTGTAATACCACCCACAAGAACACATAAACCATTTTCACAAGCTAAGCAACGCCTCTATATGTCTGCAACTTTAGGAGAAGGTGGTGAATTAGAACGCCTTTCGGGTGTAGACAAGATAGTCCGTTTGACTATTCCAGAAGGTTGGGATAAACAAGGTATTGGTCGCCGATTGTTCTTTTTTCCAGAGAGAGCGCTTGAGGAGGAGTCTGCGCTAAATGTGACAATCGAGATGATTAAAACAACAGGGCGCTCTCTTGTTCTGGTGCCAGACGATCCCACAGAGGAAAACCTAAATACTGTGATTTCCGAGAGTACAGGTTACGAAATTTTCAATGCCGCTCAAATTGAGCAATCGAAAAAGACTTTTGTATCTAAAGAGAAGGCAGTTGCAGTTGTTGCCAATCGATATGACGGCATTGATTTGCCAGGTGATGAATGCCGCCTTCTCGTCGTCAAGGATCTTCAAAGATCAACCAACCTTCAAGAAAAGTTTCTTGTAACCCGTCTGGCCGCTGGTGTTTTATTAAGCGATCGGATTCTAACGAGAATTGTTCAGGCAGTAGGGAGGTGTACCAGATCGGCTACCGACTATGCAGCAGTAATTATCTTGGGAGACGATTTATACAAAATTCTTCTCGATCCGGCCAGAAGGAAGTTTTTGCATCCTGAGTTGCAAGCTGAAATTGAATTTGGCAACGAACAATCTAAAGATGTTACGGAATCTGGCTTTCTAGACAACCTTCGGATATTTCTTGAACATCAGGAAGAGTGGAATGCTGCGGATGAAGGAATTGTCTCGCTTAGAGACTCATTCCAGCAAGAAAAGCTTCCTGCTATGAATAAATTAATAGCCGCAGTTACTCATGAGGTGAGATACCAATATGCGCTCTGGAACGGCGACTTTGAAGTAGCTGTTTCTGAGTGTCGGGATGTTTTAACATCGCTCAACGGAGATGATGTTCGTGGATACAGAGCATTTTGGAACTACCTTGCTGGTAGTGCGGCATGGATGGGAGCAAAAAATGGAATTCTTTCCCTGGAAAGTGGAGCAAGAGACTACTTCAAGCGAGCAGCTTCCACCGCTTCTGAAGTTGTTTGGTTTTCACGACTTTCTCGGCTAACTCTTGACGATGATAGCAGTTACCAAGCTGATACTAGACTTATGAAAGTTATTGAAGGCTTGGAGAGGCAACTGGAGAAACTTGGCACAGCAAATAACAGAAAATTTGAGTCAGAGGTAAAGGAAATTATTGATAATCTTAACAAAGATAAAGAAGAAGATTCTAAGAAGTTTGAGGATGGACATGAAAGATTGGGAAAACTACTAGGATACGAAGCGCAGAACTCTACGGAAAATGCTGCCCCAGATCCCTGGTGGGTTGCTGGTGATGACCTGTGCATAGTATTCGAGGATCATTCAACTATAAATCTAGAAACTATACTTGGAGCAAACAAAGTTAGACAAGCAGCCTCACATCCGAATTGGATTAAAGATAAATTTCCGCATCTCCAGAATGCGGAAATCATTCCGGTAATGATCACACCCTGCCAAAAAATAGAAACTGGTGCATTACCTCATGTTCAAGATGTGTGTTATTGGAATCGAGAAGAATTTATAGTTTGGGCAAATCATGCAATTTCTATTGTCCGAGAATTGAGGCGTAGTTTTCCTGGTGAAGCTGATTTGGAATGGCGAAAACGCGCTGCCCAAGAGTACCGCGATGCTGGTATTGACCCTACATCCTTAGTTGAGAAGTTACGTAAGGAAAAATTACGTGATTTGCCAACACAAAATAAATAATACTTAGCGATCGCACATACTAGAATTGGGATACCAGCAGATGTTGGAGTAACTCTATGCCACTGCAAGAACTCAAAGAAGAAGTTGGCAAGTTGTCTGTAAGCGATCGCCTCGCACTCGTCAGCACCATTATTCAATCTCTGCAAAATACAACAGAGGTGGAAAACTGGCAATATCTTGTTGCGCGATCGCACCCTTGGCGACGACAGCTTTATATTAAAGGGCGCAAACTTCTTGCCTCGACAGTTTGGCAAGATATGATGGGAAATCAAATGTCCCCAGAACAAGCCGCAGAAAACTGGGAATTACCTCTATCTGCAATTTACGAAGTAATTAATTATTGTGAAAGTCATCGCGAACTACTGAAGATGGAAGCAGAAGAGGAACGCTACCGTTTGGAACAAAAAGGATTTTCAATTGAGTCTACAATTACTTCTTGATGAAGATTCCCAAGCCAAATATTTGGTCAATCTCCTTCGTACAGCAGGACATGATGTAGTTACCGTCAACGACGTTGGTTTGATGGGTCGATCGGACTCGTTTGTACTCGAATATGCTAGACAACAAGGACGGGTACTGTTAACTCGTAATTGCGATGATTTTGAGGAAATTCACCAGATTAACCCAGTGCATTCAGGTATTCTAGCAATCTATCAACATCCCGATTCAACCAAGAACATGAGCTATCAAGCAATTGTCAAAGCAATTGCTAATCTTGAAAATGCAGACTATGCCCTGGAAAATCAGTTTGTCATCCTTAATCAATGGAATTACTGATATGAGGGGATCTTATCTTCCCTCTACTACAAGGAGAGGGAATGGCGGAGAGGTCAACAAGTGTGAACGGCTCCTGCTGTCGCCGCACCTGCGGTTATCGCGCTTACTAAAATAAGGATACTAGCAGATGTTGGAGTACGAAATAATGACTGTACATGAAAAAACCATAGCCAAAATTCGCCAATTACCAGAATCTCTAGTACAGGAAGTAAATGATTTCGTAGAATTCCTACTAATGAAACACAACCGGGAATTGCTAGAAATTGCCGAGTCAGACTTTTCTGATTATTTGACCAACTTAGAAGATTATGAAGAACGTTTGGCGCGGGGAGAGATCAATCTGTGCGATCGCTAGAATAATGGTACGGTAGCAAAAGCCTACCTTAATTCTCTCTAAAATATTGAGGCTGCTACGATGACTTCTTCACTGCCTAAATCAACGATTTCTCAATTTACATCTCCTCAAAATTTACCACCTTTGGAAAATGGCGATCGCTTAACTCGTCCTGAATTCGAGCGTCGTTACAGCGCTATGCCAGAAGTCAGAAAAGCCGAACTTATTGAAGGAGTTGTTTACATAGCATCGCCATTACGTTTTAGACCCCATGCCAAACCTCACGGACGCTTAATCACTTGGTTGGGGGTATACGAAGCTGCCACACCCCAGATAGAAATCGGAATTGAGCCAACAGTGCGTTTGGATATTGACAATGAACCACAACCGGATGGGGTTTTATTGATCGATCAAGAAAGTGGTGGAAGCTCAACTTTGAGCGAAGATGGATACTTGGAGGGAGCGCCAGAATTGATCGTAGAAATTGCTGCTAGTAGTGCGGCAATAGATTTAGGTGATAAAAAACGTGCTTATCGTCGCAATGGCATTCAGGAATACATTGTTTGGCAGGTATTCGACCAAAAAATTGATTGGTTTAGGTTGCAGGATGGGGATTATGTTTCGTTGATACCAAATGAGCAAGGGGTGATTTGCTCAGTGGTGTTTCCGGGATTGTGCTTAGATGTGACTGCGATGTTGGAAGGAAATATGCAGCAAGTATTGGCTATTTTGCAAGCTGGAATTAATTCGGAGGAACATGAAATTTTTGTCCAGCAATTAAGAGAACGGCAGGGATAAAAAGAGCATCGCGCATTACTTACGGTGCAGTTTCATTTCATACTGTATTCACCTGATATGTTAATAATGCGATCGCATACAGTAACTCTGTACAAATCAGCGCTAAGATCTAGGTTAAACTAACCGTTTACTACCACAAATAAAAATGTCGATCGCACAATCTATCAAGCGAAACCTAGATAAAATTTTAAATTATGGCATTTGGCTAATTTTGAGCCTGTTATTCCTACGATTAGCCATCTTTCATTTTCAAATGACTTTTTATCCTTATCCACTTGAATATAGGGAAGGAGCGCTTTTACTTAGCACAAGTTTACTTGTAAAAGGTGGCAATCCTTATGATTTAATTTATCAACCAGAATACACCAACATTTACGGTATATTTTATCCATTTGTTGTTTACCCATTCGCCAAATTATTTGGCGCTACTATCACCGTTCACCGAGCAGTTTCTTCATTTTTTAACCTAGCATCCTGCTTGGTTTTATTTTGGGTAATGCGCCAGATGAAATTTCCATTAATTCTAGCATCTGTAGGAGCCTTAGTTTTCTACTGGCATCTACTTTTAGGCCACAATTTCGTAATTAGGCCAGATACGTTAGGATTATTCTTGTTTTTATGTAGTATAGTAATTCCCTGGCGAGATCAATTTTCTTATAAAAGTTTAATAGTCAGTTTATTTTTGGGTATATTGGCATTTATAACAAAGCCATACTTTGTTTTATCAATTGCCTACGTAGCAACTTATGTTTTTCTATTTAAATCTAAGAAAAAAGCCATTAAATATAGCCTATTGTCATTCATCTATTTAGCAGTTACCGTGCTGTTACTTAATTATTTTTTTGAAACTTATTTTAACAACACAATTTTTGTATATTTAAACATCAGACTAGCTGGAACTGGATTTGAGTATGCTCTCGGACAACTAAGTAATTATATAGCTCAGAATTTGGGAATACTGGTAATATTACTAGCAGTTAAGTTGCTGATTGGCATACATTTTATTAAATCCTTATCCAAAAATAAGGGTATTCAAAGTTTGAGCAAATTCACAAAAGTAAATTTATTCGATATTAGAAAGCCACTTTTAGAGATTGATTTTGATTATTTTGTATTTTGCCTGATATTGTCATTACTAGCTTTTTACTTTAAACTAGGACAATTTACTGGTAGTTGGATGGGATACACCTATCATTTGATTTCGCCTTTTTTGATTATTGTAGGTTTGCGAATATTGAAACAATTACCTGCTAAAGCGTTAGTGGTATGTTTATCGATCATTTCCCTTAATTTACTGCTTGTATTTCCCGAATCAAACCTAACGAATGAAAGTAGCAACCAATGGAAAAAAGTAGTTGCTTTAGTTTCACAGCATCAAAATATTATGAATTCGCCAGCTATTGCACCTATTCTTACCGAACAAGGTAAGAAAGTATATGATTCGGGACACTCAGAATATTTTATAGTTGGTTCGGAAGGGCAGATTTTAAATTCACCATTGCCGTGGAATGAAAGCGTAAAGCAAAGACACGAGCAATTTATCCAAGAAGTTGATGAATCTTTAAAAAATCAAAAATACGATCTGCTAATTTTGACACAAAACATTTTACCTTATCCAGAAAAGGTATTAAAAGAATGCTACGAATATCAAGAAACTTTGCCTGTAGATATGCTGGCGAACCAGTGGAAACTAGATGTTTGGAAACCAAAGGCTTCTGGGTGTAAGTAAAAGTAATTTTTTAAAGAATATTGCAGTACTTAGCATTTACAGTACATAAGAGATTTCATCGACAATTTTCACCCATCCACGACGTATACCGTAAAGCAATCGATCGATCGCATTTATTTCTTCTTCAGAAATGCAGTCTTGTAAGAGTATAGCCATCAATCCATATCTATCAGCAATGGTAATACGTCCTGAACTACTAGCTTGTGCAAATAGTTCTGCAATTGAGTATTGAAGAGGACAAATTTGAAATCGCATCGTTTATTAGTTGAAATCGCTGCTTTTAATATGAAATGTTTTCCAGCCTAATTTTGTGATTAGGAACTGAAATTTAATGTGATAAATATCTTAATAAATGGGTGATTTAAGTATTTAAAAACAGTGATTTAAATTAGCAATACAAGTGATATAATTAATATTATTATGTGATGTACGTCACAATTAAAGATAAGATTAAACTGTTAATATATGATTTTTTTTGAGTTATTATGTTAATGTTTGCAACAGACATTTTCGTTGGGTAGGCAGTGCTAGAAAATGCTTTAAAAAGAAGAAAAGCCTTAGAAATAGGCACTATCCGCCCTAAAGTATATAAATTTTTAACGATGAAAATTAATTGGCATTAATAGACTGTAATTCTCGATCGAGATTTTCCAGACAACCATTTAGTAAATTGAGTTGAGAGCGTTTGTTAACAAGTTCTGATGGCTCCTCTGGTATTTGAAAATTAATTACTTTGGCGGCTTTTTCTTCATATTGGCGTAGGGCTGATAGAGCTTCATTACTAAAACGAACTAGATAATCTTTGGCAGCATCGGAATAAATTTGAGCAACTCGATCGCGATATGCTTCTCCTGAAGATTGTTGTTTATCTTTGCCGATATTTTTATTCAAAATATAGGCTGCACCACCCAGCACGGCGGCTCCAATCGGACCACCAGCCACCCATCCTAAACCAGTGGCTACAGCTACGGGTGCGGTATCGCTTAAACCTTCTGAACTGGTTGGTTGATTTGGTAAAGTTACTTGTGGGTGAGCAGGAAAAGAAATTGATAGTTCTTCAGGTTGAGAATAGTTGAAAAACTCACAAGCTTGGCTAATCCATTTTACGATTGCTTGTTGATACTTTTCCACTGCTGGTTTGAAAAAGTCTTGTTCCCATATGTTAAATTGATTTTGTTGCAGAGCAGAAGTAGCTTCCGATTGATAGCGATATAAGAGTGTTTGTTCGTTTAGCCAATCTCGAAATTCAATAATGCTGGTTGTAAAGCCTTGTTTAATTAATTTTTCGGCTTTTTGTTGAATTTCAATTTTAGTTTTTAGCTTACTGGAAATAGTTTCTACTTCCTCAGCAATTGGTTGAATTTTTACTTGTAATAATTGTTTGATTTGAGAGCCGATTGTGGCTAAACGAGGCAGACGCACATCTCCCATTTTTTCTTGGTTGAATGCGATAATACTTTGCAATGCAGATTCTAAACTAGCGAGTCCGCTACTTTGGGCGGCTGCGACATCTCCTTTTAATCTGGCTCTCAAGGCAGGTAGGGCATCAACGCGGTATAAATTACTGATATTGGGCGGTAAATCGGCGCGAAAACTTTCCGCTAGAAAACGCAAACGTTTATAGACTTCTTTTTGGTCTTCGGGTTCTAATAAGTTGAGAAAATTGACAACAAAAACGATCGTTTTAATATTTCTATCTAGTAACCAATCACGTAGCCTTTCCCGTTCCCCTAAAGTCATTAATTGACGACCATCTAATACTTGTACGATTAAATCGGCGGTGAGAAGTTTGTCGCGCACTAAGTTATCTTGTTCTTCTCTATCGTTGGTTCCTGGTAAGTCTAACAGTTCTACGCCGTTTTGCAGGAATGGATGGGGACAGAAAACTTGCACTGAGGAGACATCATCGCGCATTCTGCGATCGCCATCTAGAATAGCAAATTTTTTAAGGATTTCCGTACCGCTTTCATTGATTTCTCTACCATCCAACATGGCAATCTTTGTTCGCAGTTCGTTGCCATATTTAACGTAAATAGCAGCGCCAGTGGTGGGAATGATATCAATTGGTAAAGCGCGGTTTCCCAAAATGGCGTTAATTAAGGTTGATTTGCCGTAATTAAAAGGGCCAAAAACGGCGATGCGAAAACCGGGATTAGCTAGATGTTTGCAAACAGAGATGGCATCTTGGTATAGCTGGGAGTTTTTATCGAGTTCCAGTATACTTAATGCTGATTGCAGGCTATTGACCAGGTTATAATTAAATTCTTGGTGTGGCATAACATTAGAGCTAATTTTTTATGGGGATAAAAGTGGTAAGTTCTTTTTCAAAGATGTTTTGGCGATCGCAATCGAACACTTCAATAGATAATATTAGGTTGGTTTGACATTTGTGGATTAAACGATATCTATTTTTATTACTCCCGATCGCTATAATTTGCCGCACCGACTGCCATCAAATGATACCGCACGGTATGTTCAAATTCATAAAGATATGCGGCGGCAACTATGCGGATCAGGCTATAAATCGTGAAAAAGCTCTTTAATTCATCCCACCAAGCAAAGGCTTGATATAAGGATTCATCAGAGTAAGAGAAAAAGAAAAAGCGAATCATACCACTTAAAAGCATCGCTAGCGCGATCGTCATCCAGCCATACAAGCCTTCCCACCAACTCATTAAACCAGGAAATAGCCCTTCTGTTCTACCGAACTCTGGCGATCGCGTTTCGGGAGAATAGCGATCGAGAAAATGGTGCAGCCAATGATGTGCGATCGCAACTACGGGAATCGGTGACAATAAAGCGGCAAAATACAACAATATTTGCATTTTGGGAGAAAGATCCGTTAGGAAGTATCCAGTTTCAAAAATTCTCTTGATTACAACAGCAATACCCTTCACCAGTACAATTAAGAGTATTGCACTCATCCAAGCATTAGGTTTAGGAATCCAATTTGGCCAACTGTTCATATTTTTTCCCTCGCATTTGTTTATTAGTAATTGGTTTGACCTCTCCCCCAACCCCTCTCCTCGTAGGAGAGGGGAGTAATTTTGCTCCCCCTTCCCTCGTAGGGAAGGGGGTTGGGGGGTTGGGTTTCACGCCACAGATCGTAAGAAATTTTGATAGATTACTTCCACCTGTTGCGACTCAGATGAAACATCCGATTCAATTTTTTTCAAACGGGCTAATTCCGTTTGATAATTAATTTCGCGGGATTGTTTTTGTTGCAGCAAATTATCTAATTCAGCTTTCCGAGAATTGATATCATCGTTAATGCGATCGCTCACTTCTTTTTCATAAGTATCAAAGCATTCTTTCACCGCATCGTAAACAGGTTGCCATTGTTGTTGTGCTACTTGTGGCAAATGTTTCACCAACTCTTTTTTAGCTGCTTTGACTACTTCTTTGCGAGCTTGATCCGCTTGCAAAACGCCAACACCTAATCCCAGCAACGCCACACCTATTGGCCCTAAGATAATTGTAGCCGGAAAAATGGCTAAAATAACACTACGAAGTCCGATTACTGCTACTAAGTTGATCAGGATATTTTTCCAATTAAATCCTGCTCCTAATAATGCCGCACCAGCCATATTACCCGTTGCCACTGAAACTAATCCCATTGCCCAATTTGCCCAAGCTGGAGAGTTATCTTCAGGTAAATTACTGCTAGCAGTTGGGATTTTTTGTCCGGTTAATTTTTCGGTAATTTTATTTGTTATTTTGCTGTAAGAAGCACCGTAGCTAGCGGCACTTTTTGCTAGCTGAGAAAAGGCTGAAATCATTTCTTTTTCAGCGGTGAGACTCCAAGCTGAAAGTTTGTCATTCATGTATTGCTCGAATGCTTGGACTAATGCGGCTTCAAAGGCGGCGCGTTTACCTGCGTCGAGGAAATCGCCAAACCTTAAATTAGGTTGATATTGCAAGAAATCTGTATCAAAAGTATTACCTAAATTCATCACGTAACTGCGAAAAGAATCTGCAATACTTCTGGCTTTGCTGTCTCGCAAAGATTGTATTTCTTGTTTGAATTGGTCGCGAATATTGGTTAGATTTTTAAATTCCGGTTCGACTGAATCGATCCTTTCTTTAAATTCATTAACATTTTGTTCTAATAATGGGATTCGGCGTGCGATCGTTTCTTTCACGCGATTAGAAGCTTGGCGTGCTAAAGTTCTGGCTTGCCGAATTTCGGAAATCGCTCTTTCTTTGGTCAAAAACGTATTCAGTGCGCCCATAAACTCAGTAAAACCCGTTCCTTCCAAAGAAGCAGAAGGCTCTTTGATTCGTTTGCGTAATGCTTTAATGGCGGAAATTTCAAATACTCGTTCATCGTAAACATCGTAACCATCAACTACGCAATATTCAGCCAAATTAGCTTTAAAAACTTTTCGCAATCTATCTTCAGCTTCTTGCAATTCTTCCGTATCGTCCGGGTCGATCAAACTTTCCCGAATTTGATCCCAAGCATTAACTAAAAAGAAAACGCTTAAGCCCCGACCTTTGATATAATTTTCTAGATAGCGTCTTTCCCCTAAAGTGCAAGGTTGAGAAGCTCTTAACACGAACAAAATGGCGTGACAATTATTGATATAACCTAGAGATAATTCGTTTCTCGATTCCGTATCGTTTAAACCAGGGCTATCGACAATTTCTACGCCTTTTTCTAGTAAAGGTAAGGGATATTCTACTACTGCATAATCTACATCGGGAAATGCTTGTTTTTTCTCTTGCTCTAGTCTCTTTGCTTCTGCCGGATCGATCGTGTAACTTTCTTTAAAACTCTTAAAATCTAGCTCTTTCGGGCTTTTACCATCTTTAAAGAAAACAGTAACTTTTTTTTCTGGGCCATAACGCAGCAACGTTAGCACTGCTGTACAGGGATTGACATCACTCGGTAATAAATTTTCCCCAATTAAGGCATTAAGAAACGTGCTTTTTCCACGTTTCATATCGCCTAAAACTAATAACCGAAAAACACCTTTACGGAAATTTTTACTAGCTACTTTGATATCTTCAATTTCTCTTTCAAATCCCAGTCCACCAGACGTTTTCTTTCCTTCTAATTCTGCTTGTTCGATCGTTTCTGCCATCTTGCTGAGAGATTGGGAAACTTGAGAACGTGCTTGGGCTACTTTTTCCAAATCTTGGAGAAAACGGTCAGTTTCAACTTTGTAACTCATTTTGCACCTTATTCGGTAATGAGGAATGGGGAATTGGGTATCAAGAATATAACCTATTTTTGACACCCAATTTTCTTAACAAATGGAAATATTTTAGCCGTGGTATGACAATAAATCGTCATAGACGGATTCTAGATGACGGTATTCCGATAAAACGGTGGTGTCGATATTTTTCAGGCGGTTGATTTCTTGATTGCGATCGATCTCGCGAGACTCTTTTTGTTTGAGTAAATTATCTAACTCAGCTTGGCGAGATTTAATATCATCATTTATCCGTTTGGTAACTTCTCGTTCGTAATTATCAAAACAATCTTTGACGGCTTGATGAATCGGTTGCCATTGTTCTTGTGCTAATTGAGGAAGATACTTGACGAACTCTTTTTTAGTAGCTTTAATCAATTCTTTTCGAGCTTGATCCACTTGAAAAGCACCCACTCCCAATCCAATCACTGCAAAACCGATCGGCCCAAAAAACGCACCAGTAAAAATTACCAAAAAGCTGGTAATTCCAATTGCAGCTACCCAGTTTACTAGAATATTTTTCCAATCAAAACCCGCACCAGCTAGTGCTACCCCAGCTACGTTACCAGATATTAAAGAAAAGAATCCCATTGCCCAACTTGCCCAAGCTGGCGAATCATCTTCATAACCGATATTTTGTGCGCTAAATAAAGTTTGTCCGATCAATTTTTCATTAATTGAATTGGCTACTTTCGTATAAGCAGAACCATGCTCGTTGGCACTTTTAGCTAGTTCTGCAAAAGCATCGTGTATTTCCCGTTCGGCAGTCAATTCCCAGGCAGCAATTTTGTCTTTAATGTATTGCTCGAATGCTTGTTTAAAAGCAGCATTAAATTCTTCTCTTTTCCCTTTACTTAGAGAATCGAAAAACCCCATTTGTGGTTGATATCTTAAGAAATCGCTTTCAAAAGAGTTGCCCAAATTTAAGATATAAGCTCGATAAGAATCGGCAATATGTCTGGCTTTTCGATCTCTGGTCGTGGTAATCTCTGTTTGGAAGCGATCGCGTATTTCAGTTAATTGCTTAAATTCCGGTTCAACCGAACTTATCCGCCGTTTTAATTCATCTACATCCTGCTCTAGCAAAGGAATCCGCCGTTCTACCGCTTCATGAACGTGATTGTAAGTTTGCCGTGCCAAAACTCTCGCTTGTCGCAATTGAGCGATCGCCTTTTCTTTAGTTAAAAACGTATTCAAGGCAGCCGTAAACTCGGCAAATCCAGTTCCTTCTAAAGAATCATCGGCATTTTTAATCCGTTTCCGCAGCGCTTGTAAAGAAGAAATTTCAAACACTCTTTCATCGTAAATATCGTAACCATCAACATCACAGTATTCAGTCAAATAGTTGCGGAAAACCTGCCTGACTTTCTGTTCCGCTTCTTTTAATTCTTCTGTATCATCTGGATCGATTAATCCTTTGCGAATTTCATCCCAAGCATTAATCAAAAAGAAAACCGTCAAACCCCGACCTTTGATGTAATTTTCCAAATAGCGGCGTTCCGTGAGAGTACCGGGCTGATCGGCTCGGAATACGAACAGAATCGCATGGCAATTATTAATGTAACTCAGGGAAAGTTCGTTCCGAGCTTCTGTATCGTTTAGCCCCGGACTATCGACAATTTCAATTCCCTTTTCCAGCAAAGCTAAGGGATATTCAACCACTGCATATTTTACATCAGGAAAAGCCAGCTTCTTATCTTCTTCCAGTTTTTTAGCATCATCTGGCTCGATCGTATATTCTCGCTTAAAAGTGGCAAAATCAATTTGTTCTGGAAGTTTACCCTCTTTAAAATAAACCGTAACTTTCTTTTCTGGCCCGTAACGCAAAACCGTTAAAACTGCCGTACAGGGATTGACATCGCTGGGTAATAAATTTTCTCCTATTAAAGCATTTAGAAACGTACTTTTACCCCGTTTCATATCGCCCAAAACTAGCAAGCGAAAGACACCATGCTGTAAATTTTTTCGGGCAATATCCAAATCTTCTAGATCTTTTACTAAACCTAATTCTCCAGAACCAGATTCTGCTTCTGCTTCTGCTTCTTTGATGGTGGCAGTTATTTTAGCTAGGGTGCGGGCAAAATCATGGCGTACTTGTGCAACTTTATCTAAATCTTTCAGAAAACTGCCAGCTTCAGTGGTATAACTCATATTTATTCCCTGATTAATAGGGGAGCAAGCTAAAAAATTGGTTTGAAAATACTTGGAACATTGAAAACAGGATGTAGTTTCCCGTCACCTGTCTCTCAACAAGTTCAGCCAAGTCTATCCAACTTTAACTTCCTGGCCTCATAAATGCCTAGATCTTTGATTCCGCATCCTCAAGTGTCACACTAAGGATTTTTAGGGAACGGAGAGCAGGTAACCTCAGATCTTGCACCAGGGGCAGAAACCGGGTTTCTTGCAAATAGCTAAACTTGATGAAAGCCTATGATTTTCATGAAGAAACCCGGTTTCTCAGGTCTTATTGAGAATGGCAAGATCTAAGTAACGGGAAAACCGATTTACTTAATCCCGTAGGTAACACTAATTTGGCTTTGCACCTTAACTTGCGGTATGGCAGACGGGTTATAGGGCGGTGCGCCTTCACCAGTTGAAAACAAGGGAGAAACCGGAACGGCAACTTTGGAACCGCAGGCGGAAACAGATGCAGGGCTGACGATGGGATAAACCGTTACTAATAAAAGTTCTCCCAATTGAACGCCCATTTCTGATGCAATGTTGGTTACCTGAGAACGTGCATCTTTTAAAGCGGCGCTACGAGCGGCTTTTTCTAGGGGTTGACAGTCATTTACGGCATATTCTGCGCCGATACCTTGTATAAATAGAGAACCGCTGGTTTGCAGGGCGGAATTTGCCTCTTTGACGACTTCTTGCAATCGTTCGCGGGTTGGTTTGTCGATCGTTACCAGTAGTTTGGGATTTTCTAAGGAATTGGTTTGAATTTCGATGTTTTTGGCGGGTACTTTAATGGCAAGCAAGCTATCAACGACGGGTTTGAGCAATTCCTCTCCGGGTAGGGAAGCATTTGCGGTGGTGTTTGGCTGGGGCGGTTCGATGGGGGCGCGACTGGCGAAGCGAAATTCTAGAAGTGCGGTGTCTGCGGGTGCGGTGGCTTGTCCTTGTCCGATTACTGCGATCGCGCGTCTTTCCAGTGAAAGAGCAGGTGTTATGCTTTCCCTAGCTTGAGACAATCTCAAGGCTGTTTTTTCAGCAGCCCTCAATTTACCTGTATCAATATTGTTAGAGGCTAAGGAATCGGGAATTGGAGCGCTATTGCTTTTGGGTGAATCGATCCCGAACCCGATGACGATTGCGGTAGCCAACAAGGAGTGGTAAAGTCTAGGTAATATTTTAGACATCGTAAAGCGAAAAGTCAGAGGAAAAAACATAAAATTTTTGTCTGCGTTAGGGTTGATTGCCTAAAGTAACTACAAGTTCCTAGCGCAAATTAATTTTGTCAGGTATCTAGGGAAAAATTAGATCGGGAGAAGTCAAAAGTCAAAATTAAGTTCTTTTAACTTTTGAGTTGGTTTTTTTTACTTTCCCTCTTTCCCTAGCCTTAACCCCTAACCTCTAATTTATGGATTTTCTGACTATTTTAGGCTTGCTAGCCGGGACTTTGACCACAATTGCTTTTTTGCCTCAAGTAATTAAAACCTGGCAGTCTAAATCAGCTAAGGACTTTTCTTTTGGAATGTTGATTACTTTTAGCATAGGTGTGTTTTTATGGTTAATATATGGATTGGCCAAAAATGAGTTACCGATTATTTTGGCCAATCTGGTAACATTTGGCTTGAATTTGATAATTATTTTCCTTAAAACAAAATACAAATCAACTGAGGATGCTCGCTATGAACGATAATCAAAATAATGACCAAGTTTCTGTTGCTACTTTGAGTGCCGATTCAGCTAATACGCGCATCAGACCTTGGGGTACGGTGACGGTTTTAGAAGAATCGGAACGTTACCGAATTAATCGAATTGAAGTGAAACCGGGTCAACATATTAGTACCCAAATGCACTATCATCGCAGCGAACATTGGATTGTGGTTTCTGGTACCGCCAAAGTAATTTGTGATGGAAAAGAAACGCTTTTAATGCAAAAACAATCAACTTATGTACCGATGTCTACCCCTCATCGGGTGGAAAATCCCGGTGTCATTCCCCTGGTGATGATTGAAGTGCAAAATGGAGAATATTTGGGAGAAGATGATATCATCCGTTTCTCTGATTCTCAAGAAACTTGAAGAACAATTCTGAATTCAGGAGCCGAAATTCAGAATTTAGGAAGGTGGCGATATAGTAGAGACGTTTCGCGAAACGTCTCTACAGAATATATTGAACATTTGACACCATCAATTTGAAAAAGCCTAAATACTTTAACAGTCCGTGTGGAGTTAAACCCAGCTAAACTGTCGTAGCCAAGGCCAAATTCCTGTCTTTCTTCTCATGGTGACACCTTCACTATTTTCTTTGATCACGGCTTTTAATTCGTGATTTGTGAAGCTGTAGCCCATTGTTTCAGCAACATCTATGAAATCTTGCAGACTATTTGCTGATTTCAACTTTTCTCTTAAAGTTGAATCTTCAGTAGCAGCTTCTAAAAATTTTTCGGCACTTTCTCTAGACATTTTCCAAAACCCTATTCCGAACACATCATTTATAACTCTATTTAATTTATATAACAAATTTATTGGTTTTATACTAACTTGAGATAGAATTTAACTATTGTTTATTATTAAATTTTTCTTCCTTTTGTAAGGTGTAGGTACTTACACAATCTCATAAATCTACATATACAATAAATATGAGTTATATTAAGTAGGGTTAACCTAAAAGCTGTAACTAAGCTAAATTGAAGAATTGATAAATTAAATCAGACTGAGTAGAAAAAAGATGATCGCGATCGTAATGGGGGTATCTGGTTCTGGTAAATCTACGATCGGCAAAATGCTAGCTTCCGAGCTAAATTGGGGGTTTAGCGATGGGGATGCCTTCCATTCTCCCGGTAATATCGAGAAAATGAGTAAAGGAATTCCCCTCACGGATGCCGATCGCATACCCTGGTTAGAGGCGATGCAAAATGCGATCGTTCTGTGGCTGCAAGAAGATCGGAACATGGTACTCGCCTGTTCCGCCCTCAAATCTAGCTATCGCCAATTTCTCATGTGCGATCCCGAACGAGTACGATTAATTTACCTCAAAGGTAGTTTCGAGTCGATCCGAAAGCGGCTGGAAATCCGCCAAAACCACTTTATGAACAAGGATTTGCTGCAAAGCCAGTTTGCGACTCTTGAGGAACCAGAGTCGGCAATTTGCGTAGATGTCTCCCAGCCACCAGATGCGATCGTACAACAAATTATTCAAAACTTAGTAATTTAGCTCAAATTCACCCTTTTTTTCGTAAAATAGATTCAAATTCAGCCCTTAAAGACTTCTGATCGGCTACTCTTCCCACTAGAAGATTTTCGCTTCCCGCATCTTTTAATCGTTCTTTCCAATATTTAATCGTATCGCAATTGTGTACCCAGAAATCAATCACCGTATCTACCACTTCTTCTAAATTCCACCCCCGTTCCGGTACGGTAGTTTCCACCGATTGAATAATCGAATCAAGAGTACATTTATAACTAGCTACATATTCCACCCCAGTCCGAGGCTTTTCTTGCTGTTTCTCTTGCTGCTGATTGAAAAAATACAAAATTGGAGACACTCCCAAAATGTCAAAAGTGTATTTCATACTCGACTCCTAAATTTGTTTTATCTTTTGGCAAGAAAGTTACGCCAAGTTTTAGAAAAAGTATGGTATGTTAATCTATTGGTTGCCATCTAACTCAAGTTAATTTACCTCCTGTTCCCTGAGGATGATTATTTCACCTCAACCGAGATAAGCTAATAAATATCCCTACACCGTTGCTAATATTATAGAAAACAACGGCATTGGTATTATTCCTGCTAGTATGCCCGATTCAGGCTCTTTAAATGTTATATTTAGCAAATTTTTTAAACTTTGGGGTAACCAATTATCAAGGAGAACTGGCCGCCCTTAGTTCAGCCTTTTTATGGGCAGTAGGTTCAGTGGTTTGGTCGCGACTGGGAAAGCGCATACCACCCATAGAACTTAATTTGATTAAAGGCAGTATAGCTCTTGTTTTCTTAATCGTCACCCTCTTCTTACAAAGTAGTTTATTACCTCCAATAGTTCCTTTGGCCGTTGGTTTACTAGTTCTCAGCGGCATCATCGGCATTGGGATAGCCGATACCGCTTTGTTTAAAGCATTTAATTTATTGGGGCCAAGACGGACGCTTTTATTAAAAATTTTGACAGTGCCAACCGTAGCATTGCTAGCATTAATCTTTTTGCAAGAAAAACTAACTACGACGGCTTGGTTTGGCATTTTATTAACTATTTTCGGAATAGCTTGGGTAATAAGCGAACGAGTTCCCAGCGTCACCGGAGAAGAAAATTACCTATTAGCAGGTATTGGTTGGGCAATAGTTTCTACTATCGGCGATGCCACGGGTGCAGTTTTATCTCGTGCA
Organism: uncultured bacterium; assembly: GCA_964546365.1. Taxonomy (GTDB): domain Bacteria; phylum Cyanobacteriota; class Cyanobacteriia; order Cyanobacteriales; family Aerosakkonemataceae; genus DATNQN01. Next base: position 37,670 of record CAZJJR010000005.1, read on the forward strand.
GCCCTCACTCAAACCAATATCGCTCCTTTGTCGAGTACGACGTTGCGCTTGAGCGCTGGAATGTTAGTACTGCTATTATGGGCGATCGTCAGGAGTAAAGAAACAGACGAAAAAAGAATTTTTAATTGGCAGTCAATCTTATCTATTAAGTTATTAGCAATCATTACTATTACGGGATTTGCTACTACTTATATGGGTATTTGGTTACAACAAATTTCTTTAAAATTCGCTCCGGCTGGCATCGCTCAAACACTAAATGCTACCAGTCCTTTATTCGTTTTGCCGATCGCAATTTGGATGGGTGAGAAAGTGAGCGCGAGAGCTATTTTAGGCGTGATAGTAGCTTTAGTGGGAGTGGCGCTACTGTTCGATTTGGTTTAGAAGCACCACACCCAAACCGGAAATTTCTACAAACCGTAAATGAATGTATAATTTTGCCATAGTTTAATATTGAAGTTAACATATTACTATTATGCTGGTTGTTGTACCTGAAACTAACGATGATATTTCAGCGATTCGAGAAGTAATTACCGCTGCTTTTGGTCAAGTTAATGAAGCGCTATTAGTGGAGAATATCCGCAAATCTCCTAATTTTATTCCCGAACTTTCCTTAGTAGCGAAAGAAAATAGTAACGTGCTAGGGCATATCTTGTTTAGTCCTATTTTAATAGAAGGAGAACAGCAAACTACTCCCGCATTAGCACTCGCGCCTTTAGCCGTTAAGCCAGCAAATCAGCGTCAAGGTGTTGGCAGCCAATTAGTGCAGGTTGGTTTGTCTAAATGTCGGGAATTAGGTCATAGTATTGTGGTTGTTCTCGGACATCCAGAATATTACCGCAAGTTTGGTTTTCAAACAGCAAGTAAACTCGGCGTGCAAGCACCTTTTTCCGTTCCCGATGAAGCTTTTATGATGTTGGAGTTGAAAGAGGGTGAGTTGAAAAAGGTGCGCGGTGTAGTGAAATATCCGGCATATTTTGAGGAAGTTTGAGAGGACTTATGTCATTTACATAAATTATTGATATAAATATGTAGGAGCGATTTTAGTCGAAGAGTATAAATTACGCCAATAAAATTAATATTAGTAGTCCGCCAAAATAGTTTTGAGGAGTTAAAGAAACCCGGTTTTTCTTTTTTTTTGGGTTTCTGGCTCTCCGACAACCAATGAAAATCAATTTGGCAGACTAATAGCTATAGTAAAACTTGTTTGTAGTGAGGACTTCAGTCCTCACTACAAACTATAATTATATGAGCGGAAATGATAGGAATTCTGGCGTTGTTACAGTCTATTTCTCAAACTGCCTCTTTCTCTGCAAATTTACCTGTACTCTTAATGGCATCTAAAAAAGCATACACTGCTGGAGTGTGCAGCGCATTTGCTAAGATAGTTACGCCAATTACTCTTTCTAAATGTGCCGGTAAACTGCACACTTGTATGCCTGGAGGTACGGGTTCGGCTGCCAAACGAGGCATGATTCCTGCTCCCAAACCTTGGAGAACCATGCTCACAATGGTAGAATCTTCTTTTATTTCATAAACAATGTTCAGAGGATATTCAGAAACAGATAAAAATTTGCGAATCCATTCGTTACAAGGATTTAAACTACTAACTATTAATGGGTAAGTTGATAATTCTTTCCAAGAAATTTGAGCATTTCTTAATTGAGGAGTTGGCGGTAGGAGTAAAATGTAATCATCTCGCAACATTTCCCAAGTTTCAAATTCGCCGGGAGTTGGTAAATAGGTAAAGCCAATATCGGCATAACCTTCGCGCAAAGCTTGTTCGATACTGGAAAAACAGTCATTTTCGGTAATGCTGATGGTGATGTTGGGATAGCATTTGCGAAAACGGGCGATTACCGTAGGTAAGATATGAGTTGCCACGCTGCGAAAACAGGCTACCCGCACGTTACCGCCTTCTAACCCTTTTTCTAAATTGGCTTCTTTTTGGATGGTATCCATAAGGCGCAGCACTTGTCTTGCATGGGCGGTAATGCGTTCTCCTACGGGGGTGAGGTGCGCCCCGTGACGCCCGCGAGAGAGTAACACTACGCCTATCTCTTCCTCTAGGGTAGCGATCGCATGACTGATCGCCGACTGGGACATCTCCAAGTGCAACGCTGCTTCGCTGAAGTTGCCATATTCTGCAACTGTCACTAAAGCACGCAACTGGGAAAGCTTGATATGGCTTTTATTGATGTCATTCATAGAGGTTACCCAAGGGGGTGTTGTTTTTAGCAAGAGTGGCTTAACTTATTGGTTCTTATCTATCGATTTTATTCATATAAGGTATGCAAGTTTTCTATGGTTTACCGCATTTGTGAAAGCTAGAGTAAATGTAGGAGAGATTAAAGTAACAAATCCGACATTCTTTATCGGGAGATGCTCTATGAAATTAGCTATTCATCCGCTACCTAAATCAAGGCTAGAATCTACTACTAGTGAAGAGAAACGACTTGGCAAAACCGAATCTAAAATTTTTTCAAGTTTGTATAAGTTTTGGCAACAGGTACTGACAGTGCTACTGAGTAAACAGGAGGTGCGAGTTTGGCAAAAATCATCTGAAAATGGTAATGGCGAGTGGCACGCTTACGATCCGGCAACCGGGCGGTCTGTCTGCGCCGCTTCCGATGCGGAAATGCGGATTTGGATCGAACAGCAATATTACCAATAATACTCAGTTTGCTAAGAACTAACAATTTAATTTCCATTACCGCTTTAGCGCCAGGGTTAATCCATCTCCGATGGGAATCATACTGAGGGTAACTCGTTCGTCTTGATGCAATTTTTGATTAAAATTGCGAATATAAGGAGTTCTTTTATCTTGATTTTGAGGATCGGCAACCCATCCTTTCCACAATACGTTATCAATTGCGATCGTACCACCAATACGAACGAGTTTTAGCGACCTTTCGTAATATGCTTCGTAATTCCGCTTATCCGCATCGATAAACACAAAATCAAAAGTTTCTGCTTGTCCTTCTGCTAATAATCGATCTAAAGTTTCTAGTGCTGGCGCTATTTGCAAATCGATTTTGTCTGCTACTCCTGCTGCTTGCCAATAGCGAGTTGCGATCGCAGTCGATTCTTTACTTATATCACAAGCGATGATTTTTCCATCGGGGGGAAGTGCCAGCGCTACCCAAAGAGCGCTATAACCAGTAAAAACACCGATTTCTAACGTTTTTTTTGCTCCTAATAATTGCACTAACAACGCCAAGAACTGTCCTTGTTCTGGCGGTATCAGCATTTTGGCAGAACAATAAGCAGCGCTTTCTTCTCGCAAATGCCGCAAAATATCTGGTTCTCGTAAGGAAACAGATAAAAAATAGCTGTATAGTCGATCGTCAAGCCCAATTGTTTGGTTAAACATTTTTAGTTGGAGAATCGGATATCCAAAATTTATATAATAGACTTCTTGCAAAAGTGTCAAATATTGTTTTTTTACCGCAGATAAACACAGATGATATTGATGAGAGATAGCGATCCTAAATGAATTGCGAACAACTAAACCCCACCCTAGTCCTCCCCTTACCAAGTAGGAAGACAATATATTGGAGAAATTGGGAAGACTGATAATGGAATAGTCGTGGTAACAACTCATCTATATGATGGGAGAAAAAGCCTACCATTAGATATAGAGTTATATCAACACGCTGATTCATTGCTCGAAGGGAAACAAGACCCTCTATTTGAGAAAAAAACCGAGATAGCAATCAAGTTAATAGAGTTGGCTCTGGAGCGGGGATATCAACCAGGAATAGTGATTGTAGATGCGGGATATGGTAACAATACGTCATTCCTATTAGAACTAGAACAGCGAAAATTAAAATATTTAGGAGGAATAGCAAAAAATCGGAAAGTTACAATCTGTGAGCGAGACAATAATCAACGAACAATAAGGCTAGATGAATTAGCACAGAGTTTACTCCAAGAGGCTTTTAGTAAAATTGAACTCAACTTAGATAAACCCAGAACAGTATGGGTAGCAACTTATGAAGTGGAGATATCACGCCTGGATGGAAAGCGAAATATAGATATCGTCATGAATGCTCCTACTTTCTCCCAAGCCACTGATATCGACTACTTTATTACCAATGTTTCTACATCTGTTGTCACTCCAGAATGGATAATTAAAACCTACTCTCAACGAAATTGGGTAGAGGTTTTTTATAGAGAAGCGAAAGGTTTTTTAGGGCTAAAAGAATATCAAGTTAGAGATAAAACCAGTCTCATGCGGCATTTTATCTTAGTATTTTGTGCCTATACTTTTATTCTTTGGCATCAGTTGACTGGCGGTTTTAGACGTAGGTGGGCAACTAAACCTTTGAACACTTTTATTGAGGCTAATAAAGCCTTTATAACTGCTATTTCTTTTCGATTTTTTGAGTGGTTGACTGTTAATAGTGACGTATTTGCCGCTCATAAAGCCAGTTTCGGCTTTATTTGGGCTTGATTTTTCTTTAAGTCCCGATAATTACCATCGGAAGGTAAACCGCAACGTGCTGGTATCCCTGTTGAAAACAAAACCTAAAATCAACACCAACTAACCAACTTCCAGTATCAAAAGCGATTAGCAAGTCGCCCCTTTTACGCCTCCATCGCTTCCACAAATACATATTTATTCAGCTAAAGCACAAGTAAGCTCCTAGATAACAAGACAAGCTATCGCTTGCTTGATGCGATCGTTATTCGACTCTATATAACCAGCTAGAGCCGTAATGCTGCGATGCCCGGTAATTTGCTGAATCCTATGGATATCAGAACCTTGCTCGTGCAACCGGGTAATGAAAGTGCGCCTGGTACTGTGGGTGGATATGCCAGCATCACCCAAACCAGCATCATCGCAAGCTTTCCTCAGCATCTTGTCCACTGTGGAAAACTTTGCGGAAAACTTCGTAGAAGCAATATTAGAAGCCGGCTTCATCTGGAGTGCCGAGGCCGATAGCTACTACGCGATGGCCAAAGCAGCCATGAAAGTACCTTTTAAACAAGTACGACCTCTAGCAGATAAAGTGAAGTCTTTGGGGATTCGTTTAAGATGGGGGGATGCCCTTTTTCCCGTGAAATGAAAGGGAGAGGGATGGATGAAGGCTAAAGGATGAAGGATAAAGGATAAAAATTAAGTGATTTTCTCACCTCTCAATCTCTCCCTTGTCTTAACCTCATATTCTTACAACTGCCTAAAGAGGTAAAATACTAGCCAGAATCTCCGTAATTCTTACAACTTTTAAGATGATTTAAGTAAAAACTCTAACTAGGTCTATTCTGCAAAGGCAGTGAAGTTAGAAATGAGGTTTTTCACGATAATTTACGCCTTTGAGTTACCTCCAACGGGAGATTACTCTTTACTGATAAGCATTGAATATTGACAAGTAGAAACGGTGAAAAGTATCGAAAATTAACTCAAGGAGTTTTGTGATGATAAATTTGCTTTCTCGGGCGTTTGCTCGTATTAGTTCTTTGCTTCAAGGGCTTCAAATCAAGAGTTTTTTGTCAGTGGTACTAGTTGGGTTTTTACTGCTAACTACAAGTACGGGTATTGATGCTCCCAGCAGTAATAAAGCTTTGGCAAAGGAAGTTCGCGACCAAGCACATCAGCTTGACTCGGTTAGACCGAAAACTACCAGAGAATGGTATCAAGAAGGTCGCGAAACAGATGATTCTCTTGGTGAGCGAATTCAGAGAATTGGGGAAGAGTCAGTGGAAGCTTTTAAGGAATTTGGATCTGTGTATCCCGATACTGCTAAGACAAGCGCTGAAGCAGCGAAAGATATGCACCGCTAATGTCAGCGTTAAGTATCTTTCGATCGTGCATGAGAGTTAATTAAAATAGTTCTACTCTGTAATTGCACAAAAGTTTCTCAATACTTGCCATAATTTCTGAATCTGCACTGTGAAAAAACAGTGCAGATTTGAGTATGTTGAAAATTTTTAGGCAGAGGCCGATCGCATTTTAGACTAGCAGATGAGATGAGGTGCGATCGCTCTTTCGCTTGAGTTGGGTTATTCGTCTTCTCGATTATTATCCTCTTTATTTTTGTCGTTGTTGCTCATCAGGTACAGGTAGAGGAGGATTGCTGCACCTACTGCAATACCCAAAGGCTGGGAATAGGTAAATAGCCCAACCACTATACCTGTGATTTCCACGGCTTTTAGGAAGCAGTCAAAGTCTTTCATGGTTTGTTTTCGCTGTAACTCATCTGTTTACAGTTTTGGTCAACAGACTCTCATATATTAGTAGTGAGAAAAATCTCAGTTTTCTGAGAATTGCTTTCTATGAATCAAAAACAGGTCAGAGAAACTTTAGACGAATTACCTAGTAAGCGAAAACAGGTACTTCTAAGACTTTTGAAAGGCGAAAGCAAGATAAAAATTGCTTGCGAGCTTTGCGAAGGTAGCGAAGGTGCTGTACAGCAACATCTGAGACAGCTTTATAAGAACTTTCGTATTGAGGGAGACGAGGAGCGCAAGTTACCTGCATTAATTGCTCTATTTGTCAATATCAAAGAAGAGTTGTTAGGCGGAAAGCTTGAAACGGATGAGGTTAGTAAAAGCGAAGGGACAAGTGGCAAAGTGCCGCCTAATTATTCCCCCATCCCTTGCACAGCTTATAAAAAGGAAACTTGGGTAGGGCGAGAAGCAGAAATTCGCGAATTGAGCCAAAAATTGCGGAAAGAATGCCGAATCTTAATTATTACCGGGATTACCGGGCAGGGGAAGACGGCTTTGGCAGAACGCTTGGCGAGTGTCGAGTTGGGGGAAGAATGGCAACGGTTGCCTGCGGTAAACTTTGATGATGGGGTATCGCGAGATTTTGTGGGTGCGGCGGATGTGCTGCTGACGAGACTGGGGGAAACGGTAATGCCACAGGAACGCAGTCAGTCAGATTTTTTGCTCAATCGTTTGGTGCAAAAGCTGCGAACTAATCGTTATTTAGTGCAGATTGATTCTGTGGAAGTGCTGCTGCAAAAAGGTGATGAAAATCCGGTTAGGAATGAGTTTGAAGATGCGCGATGGTGGGAATTTTTTCAACAATTGTTGGCTGGTGGAGAATGCCAAAGTCGGCTAATTTTGACTTCCCAACATTTACCCACGCAGTTTAGCAGCAGGTATAAGAGTTTTTGGCAGAGAAAATCGTTAAGCGGACTGAGTGAAACGGAACAATTGCAGTTATTTAGTAATTTATTTGAGGAACAGAGAAAGGAGATTTTACCAAACTCAGAGGCGGCGGGTTATTTGCTGCGAATGGGTAATACTTACGAAGGGCATCCACTTTTAATTGAAGTGCTGGCAGGGGAAATTCTCGAACATCCTTACAATGGCAATGTGGTAGCTTACTGGCGAAAGCATCAGCAAGAATTTGCAGCAATTGCACCAGCTAGGAATAGTGAAGAACTGGAAAGAAATGTCAAAGATAGAGTGAGGGAAACTCTCAAGCGGTTGGATAAAGATGTACCTTATGCTTATACGCTTTTGCTTAGGAGTTCCATTTATCGGTTGCCAGTGACGGAAGACTTTTGGTTGGCAATGTTGCAAGGATTGACTTATGAAGAGAAAAACTCAGCACTGGGAACTTTGAAATATCGTTATTTGGTTGAAATTGACAGAGTAACTGATGATGGAAAAGATGTACTGCGTCAGCATAATTTGATCCGCAATGTTGCCTATCAACGTTTAATTGAAATTTACAATAAGGGTTTAGAGTGGCAAAGCGATCATTATATTGCTGCCCAAATGTGGCGTACAGCTTATCAACCAGAACCGGAAGCTTCTAATTTAGAACAAGTGCGGGGTTATTTAGAAGCATTTCACCATTATTGTGACGTAGAAGACAGGCAAAGTGCGAAGGAAATTATCAGCACTCCCATCGATACACCTACAAATGAACAATTACACAATCAACTGGGAACTTGGGGTTACTATCGCGAACAAGTGGAATTGTACAACCAAATTTTAAGTCTTTTAGATGAAACGAATCTAGAATGGAAAGCTATTTGTTTTAATGGTTTGGGCAATGCCTACTATTTCCAAGGAGACTATGCCCGTGCGATCGATTTCTATCAGCAGCATTTAGCCATTGCAAGAAAAACTGGCGACGAAGTTGGTATTGGCGCGGCGCTGGGTAATTTGGGCGCTGCCTACAATTCCCAAGGGGACTATGCCCGTGCGGTTAATTTTTATCACCAGAGTTTAGACATTTCCAGAAAAATTGGTGACAAAGCTGGTATTGGTATGGTGCTGGGTAATTTGGGCAATGTCTACAATTTCCAAGGAGACTATACGCGTGCGATCAATTTTTATCACCAGAGTTTAGAAATTGCTAGAGAAATTGAGGACAAAGCAGGTGTTGGTAGGGCGCTGTGTAATTTGGGCAATTCCTACTATTTCCAAGGGGACTATACCTGTGCGATCGATTTCTATCAGCAATATTTAGCCATTGCCAGAGAAATTGGCGACAAAGCTGGTATCGGCACGGCGCTAGGTAATTTGGGCAATGCCTACGATTCCCAAGGGGACTATGCCCATACGATCGATTTCTATCAGCAGTATTTAGCCATTGCCAAAGAAATTGGCGATAAAGCTGCTATTAGCAGAGCGCTGGGTAATTTGGGCAATGTCTACAATTTCCAAGGGTACTATGGCCGTGCGCTCGATTTCTATCAGCAGAGTTTAGACATTGCCAGAGAAATTGGCGATCGCTATGTGGAAGGAATGGCAGTAGGTAATTATGGGGAAACTCTAATTAAAATTGAGCAATATTCACAAGCTCAAGGATACTTGCAGGAATCATTAGATATTTGTAGAGAAATTGGCGCTCGTAATCAAGAGGCTAACGCTCTCAATAACCTAGCAGAACTTTATCAGAAATTAGGTCAGCGCGATCGCGCTCTTGAATATTGCGAACAAGCTTTGGCACTTGCCACAGAATTAGGAATCCCTATAGCAAAAGATTGTCAAAAATTGAAAGAGGAATTACTGAATAAAGATTAATGATTTAGAATGCGATGATACTCTAGGTGCGATGATTTCTAGCACTTTTCAGTTGCGTGAACCACAGAAACCCGGTTTCTTTTGTACCTGACTCATTGTAATTCCTCCAAGATTGCGATCGCACTTTTCAATCTTCATCCAACTCAATTCCCAATTCTCTCAATTTCGCTGCCAATCTTTCAGCACGTTGCCGTTGTCTTCCTGCTTCCTCTACTGCTAATTCTGCACGTTGTTCCGCTTGCTGTCTTGCCTCATCTGGTGAAGGATATTTTCTCCCATTTTCGTCATACCAAAACAACCATTCTCGCGTCCATCCTTCGTAAGTTCCCATTTCTCTACCTATTCCCAAACCTATTTCTGGCATCCAAACAGGTTCACCCGGTTGTCGGATATATTCGCCATTAACTAATCGATGAACTTCAAAATTATCTCCTCGCCTGCTATTACGACGACTTGGATTGTATATTACGTAATACAAAACTCCTAATTCAGCATAATCGATTTTCTTTTGTTTGTATTCTCCCCTGTAAGTTTTGGAAATTACTTCTAATACCAAGATTGGTATTACTCCATTTTCTTGCCAGATTACATAACTTAAACGTCCTTGTTCTCCGACTAAACGCTGTACGCCTAAACTGAGAAAACCATCAGGAACAATAGCAGGTTCATCGGTATTGTGATAAATTCCCATATCTACACCGAAAAACCAATCTTGGCGGTTTGACCAAATTGTTGCCAGAATTGCTAATAATAGGTTGGGAATTAAGTTTTGGAGTTCATCATCTACAGCCTTTTCGTCAGGTTCAAGTAATTCTTCAGCAGTTGGGAGATATTCCTGCGAATTGTACTGTACCATAATTTTTTATTGCTATTTTACTAATTATATGTTACCGCTATTTTCAAATCAGTGAGGTATGAACAAACCCGGTTTCTTTAAGAAACCGGGTTTCTAGTCTGCAACTAATTACTTTTACGTAGTCAAACCATCTTTATCATCCTTTGGTTTTATCGGCGTAATTGTTGTTTGCATCGGTGTTACTTTTCGCGCTACAGGTGGTTCTGAGATTGGGGGTTTTGCTACTGTTTTAGATGGCTGTTCTTTTGGAGGTTCGAGTTTATCTAACTCTACTTCGCTTTTTACAGAATTGCCATTGCTAATGCCATCTTTACTGACTAATTGACGCACTTGAGAAATTAACGCGCCTAATTTTCCTTCATCCAATAAAGTGTTAATTAGCGATAAGCCACTGGTGGATAACAGCAGTTTATTCACATCGCTAGCACCATTGCCATTGTTGCCATTTGCGCCAGGAAAAGAGTAAATGCGAGTGTCGCCCAAAACACCTGGTTGCGGTGCTAAAGCTTGGACGATTTCTGGTAATTTATCTGACAATTCCGGCCAAATTGTGGTGATAATTTTTGCACTTAAATTGGCATTGCTAATGGCATTTTCCGCTTCTATCTTCGCTGCGATACCTTCCGCTTCTGCCAAAGCTTTATCGCGGTTTGCTTGTGCCAAAGTGCGGATTGCTTCTGCTTCTAATTCTGCTGCTTGTTGGGCGATTTCTGCTTGTCGTTTGCGCCGGAAAACATCAATTTCTACGACGTTTTGATCGGAAATGCGCCGTTCTTGTGCTTCTCTTTCTGCTGCAATAATGGAAAGTTGTTTATCACGTTCCGCTTTTTCAACAGCACTAGCAGTTGTAACGGCTGATTCTGCTTTGGCTTTTTGCGCTTCTGCCAGAAAACTGTCTCGTTTTTTGTTAGCAACTGCAATGGCTACATCTTCTTGGGCTAATTTCGCTAATCTTTCCGACTCTGCTACTTGTACTTGCGCTTGCAGTTTCGCAGATTCTACATTTTGCTGACGCTGAATTTCTGCTAATTCTGCTTCTCGTTTTTGCAATGCTTGGGCTACTTTCAGTTGTTTATTGCGTTCTTCTAGGGTGATGTCAGCTTCAATTTGGCTTTGCTGCACTGATAATTTTCGACCAATTTCTTCTTCTTCTACTGACTTGGTTTGTAATATTTTAGTACGTTGCACTGTGGCAGCTTCTCGCGCTTTTGCTTCTTCAATTTCTCGTTCTCTTTGCGCTTTCATTGCCTCTACTTCTAACTGTTGTGCTAGTTTAGCAGCTTCTTTTTCTTGGGCAATTTGCAGAGATCGCTTTTGGGCATCTAGTTCTTTCTGTTCGATTACGACTTGGGTAGTTAACTCAACTTCTCTTTTTTGTTGTATTGATTTCTGGATTGTTTCAGTTCGCAGGCGTACACCTTGGGCATCGAAGAAGTTATTTGTATCGTAAGTATCACCTTCTTCTATTTCTGAAATGGCGATATTATTGAGGGTTAAGCCAACTTTTTTCAAATCTGGTTCAACCAAGTTTAACACTTCTTGAGCAAACCCTAACTTGTCGGAATCAATTTCGGCTAAGTCTTTGGTTTTGGCGGCTGCGCGAATTGCATCATCTGCCCGTTTTTCTAAGGCATTTTTAATGTGTTCTGGAGTAATTTTTCCTTGGCTTGATAATCTGGCTGCTGCCATCAAAACATCTTCTTCTATTTCATTGATGCAGACATAAAAGGTTACTCTCATGTCTGCCCTGAGATAATCTTTGGTGCGAACTGCTAATTTGCCAGTCCGTTCCACATCAATGGAAATTTCTCGCAGAGGTACGCGGGTGAGTTCGTGAAATCCGGGGAGAACTATGCAGCCGCCATTTAAAATTACGGTTTTCTTTTTAATGAAAACGCCGCCCGTTCTCACGAAGGCTTCGTTATTTGGGGTGATGACGTAAACTCGCGTGTAAGCCCAAACACTTAATAGCAGTAATAAAACCAGTCCGCCAATTATACCGGGAAATACGAGTGCGGGACTAAGTTGGGCAAGTACGGGCTGATTGGGAATGGTTTGTGAAATGCTAAAAGATCTCTGGGAGGGGTTTTCGGCAATGATATTTGCTGGTGTATTTTGATAATTTGCTTGGAAAGATTCGGCGGCTGTGGGAATGGGTAATGATTGAATGAAAGTAAGCCAAAATAACATGATTTTTAATCCTTAATGTGAATTTCTAGGTTTGGTTGAATTTCCCAGCCATCGTTCTCGATCGGAACTGTCATTGGCAATAACTAAATAGAATTTGGTTTGGCGATCGATAATGATGACTTTTTGACCTCGCCCTGGAATAACTGTCGCCCAATTTGGTAATGCTGCGCTGATGGTTACGAGATTGCGGGCGTTATCTAGTACGTCAACTTGTCCGATTTTTCCTTCTGTTTCAAGGGGAATTCTGGCAGATGTCACGGTACCGATACAGCCAATCAAGCGATCGCTACTGGCGTCTTCTCCAAAAGATTCAAATATTTTGCCAATTGGTTTAGCGATCAGGCTACCGGAAAATAAGGCTGTAAATAACGATCCGACAAAAACAATTGTTCCTAAAAAACCACTGGGAATTTGTCCGATGAGACTACCAAGCAGAACATTTAGTATTAAGCCAAATAATCCCCACAAGCTTATATCAGTTGCTAATACTATTAACAGGGGTGCTTTGCCAATTCCCATCCATCCTAATATGGGAAGAAAACTTAAGTCGATGTCTGTTTCGGTGTCGATGTCTGCATCGGTGTCGAAATCTCCGCTATCGTCTTGCAAACCACCAATAATCACTAACAGGAATAACAAGACTCCTATTCCTATAAATAAACCATAGGTGAGGTTAGCGGGATTGTAGAGAAAAATTGCCATGCCCTTGAAAAGATAATTTTTGGGTCGGGCGCGATCGCTTGCGCTGTGTCTAAGGTAGCTGCAATACAATGAAAAAAAGGGGAAACGTTTAGATTATTTAACGATGAAGCTAAAACGATTGGGCCATGTGGCTATTTGCGTTCAGGATTTGGATAAGGCAGCTGAGTTTTACCAAAACATGGGGATGGAGTTGGTTTGGAAAGACCCGGACTGGGCTTATCTGAAGGCTGGAGATGATGGTTTGGCATTGATGAGTCCGAGTTATAGTCAAGCTGGGCCGCATTTTGGGTTTATTTTCCACGATCGATCGGAAATGGAATCCGGTTACGAACAATTGAAAGCGCAAGGTGTTCACGTTACTACTATTCACGAACATCGAGATGGTACGGCTTCTTTTTACGGTCGCGATCCGGATGGGAATTGGTTTGAGTATCTTTACGAACCAGCAAAATGAAGGATGAAGGCTGAAGTGTGAAGGATGAAGTATGAAAATTAATTTACTCATTTGCTACTTCAGCCTGTTAACTTTTTTTTCGTGCCGATTATTTAGGAGTATATGTTGGCAGAATGGTTGCTGGTAATTTTTTCAAAATCAGAAGAAGCTGCTTGTCGTGCGTAGATCGAACTGAGAAATCAATCAGCTACTATTGCGATCGCGCCTAAAGCAATCTTAGAAAAATTCATGTTTTCTCCTTTGCGTTAATTTGCAAAATAGAAGTTCGTTCCTTCAATAAATGTAAAGGAATTTGCACAACCAGATGTTGTTTATTAATCAAAGCTGGTCGATAGGGAATTAAGTACAATCCGTAATTTCATCTATTTGCAAACTACACGAGCAGCTTTTTCAATTCCTTAAAAGTTTACTCGGATTTTTTCGGAGGTTAACTAGGACGAAAATGAATGTTTCTGGTGGAACTAGATCTAAAATCATTTGACGTTTTGGATCTCACACCATCTCGCCCATTACAGGTGCGTTACGCTGGCGCTAACGTACCCTACGCATTTAAGATTATCTTTACAAACAACCTCTAAAATCGATCGACATCCCTTGGGGAATATGCCGAAACAGCGATTCCTCATATATGCTGGGAGTTAGAGACTTTCTTCTTTAAACTTTACGTTTTATTCAAACTAATCTGCTTTGATTCAAGCCGAAACCCTAGAACTACTGGAATGGCCGCGTTTGTGCCAACACCTCTCTACCTTTGCTGCCACTAAGCTGGGTGCGATCGCATCTCGTCACCTGCAAATTCCCCACGCTAAGGAAGAAAGCCTGACCCTACTAGCCCAAACAAAAGAAGTTTATCAACTGGAAAGTCGCCTGATACCGGGCTGGACATTTGATGGCATTTATGATATAGGAGATGCTCTGGAACGAGCAGAACTGCAAGGTATTTTGTCTGGGGAAGAGTTGCTCAATATTGCGACTACCCTGGCGGGAATGCGGCAATTGCGACGGGTAATTGACAATCAGGAAGATTTGCCGACGCTGACGGAGTTAGTGGCGGAACTGCGGACTTATCCGGAATTAGAACAAGAAATTCATCGTTGTATCGACGATCGAGGAGATGTTGCCGATCGCGCTAGCACCAAGCTGGGTGGAATTCGCCACCAAATGCGGCAAGTGCGAGACAAGATTTATCAAATATTGCAGGGAATTTTACAACGGCAATCGAATGCGGTGCAGGAACAGGTGATTACCCAAAGGGGCGATCGCTTCGTGATTCCCGTAAAAGCAACTAGCAAAGATGCCGTTCCTGGTATAGTTCACGACACATCTATGAGTGGCGCGACTCTCTACGTGGAACCGAACGCGATCGTTTCTGTGGGGAACCAAATGCGCCAACTGATGCGCCAGGAACAGAACGAAATCGAAGCTATTCTGAGAACTTTAACCGAACAAGTAGCAGAGGTTAAACCAGATTTAGAAAGATTATTGGCGATCGCAACTACTTTGGATTTGGCAACCGCTAGGGCGCGTTATAGTTATTGGTTACAAGCTAATCCACCTAGATTTATCGACGCAAACGAAGGGGAATCGATTACTTTGCGTCAGCTGCGCCATCCTCTGTTGGTTTGGCAAAATCAACACGAACAAGGCTCACCCGTCATCCCAGTGGATTTACTAGTTAATCCCCAAATTCGGGTAGTAACGATTACCGGGCCAAATACTGGTGGTAAAACGGTTACTCTGAAAACTCTCGGTTTGGCATCTCTGATGGCGAAAGTGGGTTTATTCGTTCCCGCCCGCGAACCAGTTGAAATACCTTGGTTTGATTTGGTTTTGGCAGATATTGGGGATGAACAATCGCTAGAGCAGAGTTTATCAACTTTTTCCGGTCACATCCGCCGCATTAGTCGTATTATCGATGCTTTGGGCGATCGGGAAATTGGCACAGAAGAGGAAACCACTCTAGAACTCTCCCCACCCCCCCATCCCCCCACCCCCCCATCGTTAGTATTACTAGACGAAGTAGGCGCAGGAACAGACCCGGCGGAGGGGAGTGCTTTAGCGATCGCGCTTTTAAAATATCTGGCAGAACACGCACAATTGACGATCGCAACTACTCACTTTGGCGAATTGAAAGCGCTCAAGTATCAAGACGAAAGATTTGAAAATGCTTCGGTAGAGTTTGATGATGTCAGCCTTTCTCCCACATATCGCCTATTATGGGGAATTCCCGGTCGTTCTAATGCTTTGACCATTGCCAAACGTTTGGGACTGAAACTCGAAGTAGTGGAAGACGCCCAAAGTTTGGTCGGTGGTGCTTCGGAAGAAGTAAACGAAGTAATTGCAGGTTTGGAAGCGCAACGCCGCCGTCAAGAAACGAAAGCAGAAGAAGCAGCGCAACTTCTCAAGCAGGCAGAGCGTTTTTATCAGGAAGTTTCGCGAAAAGCGGCTGCTTTGCAGGAAAGAGAACAGCAATTGCGCCAACAACAAGAACAAGAAGTACAAAAAGCGATCGCCCAAGCAAAAGGAGAAATTGCTCAAGTGATCCGCCGCTTGCAACAAGGTTCGATGTCCGCCCAAGATGCAGTCACGGCGACGGAAGCGGTGAATCAAATCGCACAACGTCACTTACCGCCACCTCCTCCGCCGAAACCGAAACCCGGTTTTATGCCGAAAGTAGGCGATCGCATTCGCATTCCTCGCTTGGGACAAACTGCTGAGGTGCTGAGTGCTCCCAACGAAACCGGTCAATTTGCGGTAAGGTTCGGCATCATGAAGATGACCGTATCTTTAGAAGATATCGAATCTCTCGACGGTCAAAAACCGGAACTACCCAAGGCTAAACCCGCGCCTACTTCTGCCCCGGTAAGTAAAGATACGGTGGTTTCTCAGTCAAAACCGAAACCAGCAATTCGCACTGCTCAAAATACGATCGATATTCGCGGTTGGCGGGTAGCAGATGCGGAAAGCGAAGTAGAGAGAGCAATTCAGCAAGCTTTATCTTCTGGCGTGTTGTGGATCGTTCACGGTAAGGGCACTGGTAAATTACGTGAAGGCGTTCATGGATTCTTGCAACAACATCCGCAAGTCGATCGTTTCGAGTTAAGCGATCGATCGGAAGGTGGTGCGGGAGTTACGATCGCCTACCTAAAATAAAGGATGAAGGATGAAGTGTGAAGGATGAAGTAAGAATTCAGAATTCAGAATTCAGAATTTAGGAGCCAGAATTCAGAATTCAGGAGTGAGAATTTAGAATTTAAAACAACTATTCTCTTCCTCTCCCCTGCTCCCCTGCTCCCCTGCTCCCCCGCTCCCCCGCCCCCTGCCTCTTTCATCCCCACGTAAACAACTCACTAGTGGATGTGCAGCAACAATCTAATAAGTTTTGAATTTCGTTTTTCACCATTGCGTAACGCCAGCCTAAAAGTTCTCCTTTTTGGTAGGCAGTTGGCTGACCGATGACAAAAGGTTCTTCTGCATAAGGGGTACGACAACGCACTTTTCCCTCGTCGTATCCCAACCAAAAATCAGTAGCTTTGCTAGCAGAATGATGAATGTGCAAGCGGTAATCAGAAATCGACAATTCAAGTTGTAGCAAGCGTTGTTGGATAGTTTCCAGCTGACACAACCATTCTTTTAGTTGATATGATTGTGGCCCCCAAAAGTTGTATCGTGCAATCTCTTGCCAAATTTTTTCCCAATTTAGTTGATAGCTTTGCTGAATACAAGATAAAGGTTTACCTGTAGCCAAGGCGTCCGTGATTCCCTTGGTAGCTTGATTAAATTGGGTCAAGCCCGCCTCAAGAGAAAGAAGCGCTGCTTCGCAGTTTTTCAGTTGCTTGTCAGCCCAACGCATTGTCATGGCGGTTCTTTTTAGCTTTTTTTAATTATTCTAGATTGACATCCTCAAGCTGCCAAATATTTTTGTTTTGGATTGTTAAAAATATCGGCAGTTAGGACTATTAATCTATCAATGGTTATAATTTTCCTACGAGTAGTCATTTTTGGGAAGGCAAATTTTTGGTAAAGTGAAAGCTACTAACCGATCGCGACTACTTAAATTAAGTCCGTACTTCCAGAGCGATCGGTAGGGTCAATCCTTCAATCTAAAATCTAAAATCGAATGACTGTTGCCACTTGGATTACCTTTTCTCGCCTGCTTGGGTTACCATTTCTACTTTATGGTTTGCACGACCCAACCGAACTAAGCCGTTGGATTTGTTTAGCGATATTTGTGGTAGCGGCTGGTACAGATTGGCTGGATGGCTACGTAGCGAGGAAATACAATCAAGTAACGGATTTAGGTAAATTTCTTGACCCATTAGTTGATAAGTTATTAGTCTTAGGGCCATTATTAGCATTGATTGAGTTAAATCAGATCCCTGCTTGGGGAGTGTTTTTGATTTTAGGGCGGGAGTTAGCGATCGCAGGTTGGCGCGTCAATCAAACTTCGATTTCGGGGGCTAATATTTGGGGTAAATTAAAAACAGTCAGTCAAATCATCGCAATTTCTCTACTCATCGCACCTTTACCAGAAGTTTGGCAAATTCCTTCTTTAATTGCTTTTTGGATTTCGGTTGCTTTTACTTTAATTTCTGGTGCTATTTATTTATGGCCTCAAAAAAACGTAACTAGTGAAAATCTAGAAATTTAGGGGCTAGGGGCTAGGATAAGAAGAGTTTAGAGTAACTTCTAATGATAATCTAAGTTGTATATTAGAGTTCTTGCAAAAGTTTCAAACCTTGTTTTTTTACCACAGATATCCACAGATGAACACAGATAAACACAGATAATATTGATGAGATATCGACTTTTGCAAGAGGTTGATTTTTAAGGTTGCCATCAAATCATTAATCTATCCCCCCCATCTCCCCATCCCCCCATCCCCATAACTATAGAACTCAGGATTCACTACTTCCATGCTTGGGAGAAATTTCACTCACAATATCATAGCAACCAGTAATCGGTGGTTTGGCAAATAAATGATTGATCTCCTTCAAAATAGCATCGATCATTTCATTTTGATTAGCCTTCATATCTTCTTCGCTCTCCCAAAGGATAATCGCAATACCTTTATCAGTTCCCGGTTCTTGCAATAAATAAGCTCCTTTGAAACCTTGAGAATAATTAGAAACAGCCTTTTCATAAAGTTGTTCTGCTTCTGAAAATTTGCCCGGTTTAAACTCTCCAATGGCAACGTAAGCACACTTATACTTAAGAAAATCTTGAAACTCGGACATAACCTACTCCTCTAGTGGTATACTCCAAACTCTGAACCTCACAGGCACAGGATTGCTTATCAAAGTTTAATATTAATGTAATTCGGTAATAAAGATGAGTACACTTAACCAAGTTAAAAATTATATAAATGGTGAGTGGTTGACATCCAGCGCTACCAGCTACTTGGATGCGATTAACCCTGCTACTGGTGAGGTGTTGGCTGCCGTACCGTTGTCCCCCGCCACAGAAGTAGACAAAGCCGCCGTAGCAGCAGCAGATGCCTTTGTCAGTTGGCGGCGAATCCCACCTACCGATCGAGTACAATATTTGTTCAAATTGAAGAATCTGCTAGAAGAACATTTTGAAGATTTAGCGAAAACAATTACTCTCGAATGCGGCAAAACTTTAGCTGAGTCGAAAGGTGAAATGCGTCGCGCTATTGAAAATGTGGAAGTTGCTTGCGGCATTCCCATGTTAATGCAGGGAGATTATTTAGAAGATGTGGCGCGAGGAATTGACGAGTTTACGATTCGTCAACCATTGGGAGTAACGGCAATTATTGCACCGTTTAATTTTCCAGGAATGATTCCTTTTTGGTTTATGCCTTATGCTTTGGCTTGCGGTAATACTACGATTATTAAACCATCGGAAAAAGTACCCCTGACCATGCAAAAAGTGTTTCAATTACTAGAGCAAACTGGTTTACCAAAAGGGGTAATCAATTTAGTTAACGGTGCCAAAGAAGTAGTAGATGCAATTTTAGACCATCCAATTATTCGCGCTATTAGTTTTGTTGGTTCTACCCCTGTGGCGCAATATGTTTACAGTCGTGCGGCAGCGAATGGTAAACGCGCTCAATGTCAGGGAGGAGCAAAAAATCCGATTATCGTGTTACCTGATGCCGATTGGAAAAATACGATTAGAATTACTGCTGATAGTGCTTTTGGTTGTGCTGGTCAACGGTGTTTGGCGGCATCTTTAGCAGTGACGGTGGGAGAAGCTCGCGATATATTTACGGAAGCAATTACTGAGGTAGCCCAAAAACGAATTGTCGGCTATGGTTTGGATGAAAATGTGGAAATGGGGCCAGTAATTACTCGCGAAAGTAAAAATAGAATTGAAGGATTAATTGAAAAAGGAATTAATGAAGGGGCAACAGCCTTAGTAGATGGTCGTTACCCCCAAATTTCTGGTTACGAACGAGGGAATTTTATTCGACCAACGATTTTAGAAAATATCAATCCCCATAGTGAAATTGCCAGCACGGAAATTTTTGGCCCGGTGCTGGGACTGATTCACGTAGATACGATCGATGATGCGATCGCCCTCGTGAATAATAGTAATTGGGGCAACATGGCTTGTTTGTTTACTACCAGTGGGGCAGCAGCGCGTAAATTTCGTTACGAAGCTGATGCCGGTAACATCGGTATTAATATTGGGGTTGCCGCACCGATGGCGTTCTTTCCTTTCAGCGGTTGGAAAGCTAGTTTCTTTGGCGACCTACACGGCCAAGGAAAGCACGCTGTCGAATTTTTTACCCAAACTAAGGTAGTAGTAGAACGTTGGCCTAAAGAATGGTCGCGTCAGTTTTAAGTTGAGAGACTGACCTAATTTTGGAACGTTCATGGTGAATAATTAGTAATTTCTGGCTGTTTTTAGATACTATAGATTATTAACAGCCTGATTTCTCTGCTCTTCTTTTCAAAGCTGCAAGTAACTGGGGTTTTACTTCCTTAACCCATGACTCGAAGTTTAGATGGTAATTGCGATCGTTAACGGGTTTTTGTCCGGAATTTTCAACGGTGTTATTCATTGCAGGTTGTAATTCAAATTTTCTTATAGTTAGCTTCATATAATCTTATACTATCCGTCATATATCTCAAGACATAGTATGTAAAAAAAATGCAAAAAATGCAATCAAATAATGCGAAATAGCGATTGATTAAATTTTAGTTTATGATTTATTTAAACTTCGATTAAAAATTGTTTTATTTGATACGGATTACCAAGAATTTTCTTTTCAAGTTATTAGAAAAAATTGTAAATCAATGTTATTTTAAGTAAAAGCTAGATATTTAGCGACAAATACGAGTTTTCAACTAATTACTCGATAATACTTTAAAATTTTCCAGAAAATAGGGAGTGCAGCTAGTTGAGGAGATATTCTTCAAGTTAACTTGCACGCCCAAAATGCGATCGCGTTTTTAGCACAGGGTTTATCTCAACTTCCGCAACCGAAACCCCAAACTTCTCAATTGGAAGTATTCAGGCTCTTTCGGATTGATGGGGAAAAATGTTCGCATATTATTACAGTTGAGTAGGATGGTGGGTTACGGCACGGGAACTAAATTATCGATCGAAAGCCTTAAAATTATCGCCCGTGCCTAACCCACCCTACGGTTAAATAAGTTTCTTTTATCACCACAAAACCGGGAGAGCCAACATTTTATACTTCACAAGAAAGCTTCTATTTAGAAAAAGCGGCTTTTACTAATTCTCCTACTTATCTAAATAATGTTTTAGCTGAATCTCAAAATTATCGCTATTATATTTTTCTTTTCGATCGCGGTCAAATCGCCATCCACGTAGCCGAACCAAAAGACCCAACTCTTCCCTATTATGGCGGTGATGTTCATTTCAAAAACGATCGCAATGGGTACAAACAAATTCAAACTTGCGGCCCTTTATCAACCAGAAATACATCGTTCCTTGCCGTAGTCGCTTTAATACGCAGTCATTGTGAACTTTAGTAGCTGAAAAAAATAAATGTAGAGACGTTTCATAAAACATCTCTACAGTCGAATATATTGATAATGCACACATAAATCTAGCAACTCGACTTCGTTAACAGAACCATCTCTTCCTTACTAAATTGTGAGTACGATCGATAATCTGGATGCCAGCCTAATTTAGCTAACTCATGACGAGTCATCATTTGCCCATTTAGCCAATAGACATTGCCACTTCTGTAAAACTTGATGTAGCATAACTCTCCGGTTAACTCATTCTTAAACCTTTGACTCATCATCGTTAGTTCCTCCGTCAACAAGCAGTTGAGTTGTGCGATCGAGCTTTGAAGTTTCACCCGTGTTGGTTATTGGCTTATACAGCCTTAAATGTTGTTCGCGAGGAAATTACAGGTACATAGAAACCCGGTTTCTGAGGTGTCTACTGCCGAGCTTTTTGACACTTTCCCACTCTTGTAGTATATTGTAGTATATAGTGAGCAAAGCACTTGACCTGCTTTGAACTGCCTTGCTTCAAGGGGGTGACCAATGAGAGCAACCAACCAAACTGTCGGCATACTACAACACTTGCGCTTACACGACGAACCCTTTATCCTCCGCAAAGGTGCATTACCACAATGGAGTGACGAAGGGTTGCACAAAGCTGCATACGAGGAAAACCCAGAACTTTACGCATTGTTGGGAGTAGCGAAAGGAGTACTTCCCCAAGGACGCGATCGCATTTTATTTCAACTGTTGCGAACCTCCCGCGATGGGATGTCACGAGAAATGCGTCACACCCTTGAACGAGTGACTAATTTTCTATTAAATATCCTGCACCCAGACAGAGTATTAACTGTATTTTTAGCTTTGCGACGAGTACGAGCTAATCACAAACATACATCTAAAACCATTCTCAATTACATTTTGAACCATCCTTATTTAGAGGATATGGCAAGTTGTCGGCGACCCACATTAGTGGATTGTTTAGAACACGCAATGGGGGGAAATGTAGCGAGAGCTTGTGCCAAAATGCTATCAAATTCTGAAGTAGCAGATGAGCTTTATCTCCGTCGCAACTTGCTGAAATTTGCTCGCGATCCGGAAGCAGTTAAAGTTATCTTTCCCCTACTTTATCAGTCAGGAAATAGCAAACCAGGCAACGGCAATTATCAACTTGCTTACACCGAAAATCTGGAGAAATTCCAAGATAAGCAAGAACGACCAAAAACTATTAATGCAACCAACCGAGGTGATATTTCAGCTACTTTGATTCACCTTTACCGAGGTGGTACATCGGCTGAATTAGCACAAGCTTTAGAAGCGTATGTAGAAGAAGCTGCTGAAAAGTTACCCAAATTTAATGGCAAATTAGCATTAATTTTGGATGCTTCTTTCTCCACCAAAGGATATGGCGATCGCGAATACTGCTGCATCTCTCAATCAGTTGCTTTAAAGCTGATACTAGAAAAATGTTGCTCCAACTTACAAGTGTATTCCGTAGGCGGTTCTGGACATATTCCCATGCCAGAAGGTAACACCGATCTTGCCAATGCTTTATTGGATGCTTTGGAAAATCAACCAGATTTAGTGGCAATTATTTCTGACGGATACGAAAACTCGTACCCAGGAGAATTAGCTAGAGTCGTTGCGACATTACCGCAAATTGGGATTAACACACCTGTAGTTTTTTGCCACAGCAAGTTTACCAATAACGATGACCTAACTTTACGACGACCAGCTAATAATCTGCCTCAACTGGAATTCTGGCATCAAGAAGATTTTGAAGATTTGATGATGTCTTTGTTTGCCATAACAAATCAAAACTCAATAGAACTCAGCTTGCGAGAATTCCTCAACAAACGGCTTGAGTTAGCGATTAGTCATTAGTCAATTAATTAATGGGTAATCTCACAAATTAGGTATTTCTCAATAAAACCTAAAAACCCGGGTTTCTAGACGAAAGATCTAAATTTCAAATAATAGTATTTGCCAGAAACCCGGTTTCTAGCCTTGACGCGATATATGAGTAATCCCCATCACCATGAACAGCCAAGAATTAGTTTTAAGCACCTTTGACTTTTCCCCATATCAATTGGGGACACCGCAGCAGTCCGGATGGCTGACTGTCGTGCCAATTTTCGGACTAGATAATAATGGTAAATATACTGGCCCTTTGTCCGGCATCAAGTTAAATCGAGTCGCAGGTTATGGTAATGTTGAATTAGCTAATCCTGCCGAAAAAGGGATCGCTATTGTTCCTTTACACATCGGTTATATCCAAGATAAAGCACAAAATCATGCCTTGTGTCGTTCTGCCTTTATTGCGGCAGGTCAAAAGCTGATGTTTGAAGATGCTTGCTGCGTGCAACAATCTCAAGGCGGTTATTTAGAAGGTCGAGAACAGTGGTTTTTCATCTTACCTTTGCAATTGCGCTTAGAAGCATTGCAACTCAGAGGTAAGCGAGACTACAGCAAACTTTGGAATGCCATTAGCCGTCTCAGTCAGCAATTTGATTTACCTAATCGAGGTCATTTAGAACAGATTATTACCCGACAAAGAGCATTTTTAACTCAATATCAAAGTCGGTTAGAATTGCTAAACGATCAAATAGGCGCGATCTTTTTCTTAGGAGATAAATTAGCAGGCATAGAAATTGCCCCAAATGCGGCTTACTTCCAAGAAATGTGGATGCCTTTAGTTTGCTTCTGCTACGGTACGGCGTCTATGTATTTCGAGCAAAAATTTGCTAGCGATTCCGAACAATTACCAGTTCCCTTCCCTGCTAGCAACTTGCCAGAACTGCGCTATCAATTGCAGAAAAATCGGCAACAATTGCAAGAAAAAGTAATCGATCGGTTGGCGAAAACACCCGCTGAAAAATTCTCCATTAATGAAGAAGAAAGATTCTGCGAATTGCGTTTAAATACTGCCATTGGCAATAACTTTGCAGGTCAATTTGTAGAAGATGCTGGCAAACTGGTTTACGCTTCCATATTTGCGAAACCAGAATATCTTTTCTCTCAACCATTGACAAACTTAGTTGCCGCGTAGTACAATGTATTACATTAGGAACTGAGTTAGGTAAACGCGAACCACCCCTGATGCCAGATTTGGGAAAATAACGCGCTTTCATGCTAACCGCCCGTCCTAATCTAATACATTTCTTGCCGAGGACAAAAAGAATTGCAGTGCTAGCCACCCGTCCTCACTAAACTTAGTAGGAACTGTGCTCATACTTCAATTAAAACCATTGGGGTACTCGCCTTGTAAGTGAGTTGGGGGGTTCAAATCCCTCCCTCGGCTTTTCAATTTAAAAAAGTAGAGAGGTTTCATAAAACATCTCTACTTTATCTCAATACATCCTCTCTTCATCTGCGTGCATCTGTGTTTCATCTGTGGTAAAAAATTAACCCAGACAACTTTGCAAAATCTCTAAAAATAAATTTCCCCATCAGGCATCACAGTACCTTGCAAAATCGCGCTACTCAAATCTGACTTACTGATATTAGCCCCTCTTAAATTAGCCTTACTCAGATTAGCACCCGTAAAATTCACCTTACTCAAATTAGTCCATCGCAAATCTGCCGCTTGTAAATTGGCATTAGTAAAGTTAGCACCAAATAAGTAAGCACCATTTAAATGAGCATCTTTTAAATTAGCTTTGTAGAGATCGGCTTGATAAAGATAAGCTTCAATCAATTCTACATTGCAGAGAGTAGCATTACTGAGATTAGCATTACTTAAATTAGCAGATTTCAGTTTAGCGCCAATCAAACCAGTTCCCACTAAATTAGCCTTACTCAAATCTGCATTTAATAGTTTAGCGTCTCTCAGTTCCGCACCAATTAAGTTAGCTGCAACTAAGTCAGCATCGGTGAGGTCGCTTCCTGCTAAATTAGCACCAGTTAGGTTAGCTTCGGAAAGGTTAGCTTGCAGAAGTAGCGCTTGTTGGAGGTTAGCTAAACTGAGATTTGCATGAGTGAAATTAGCGGATATTAATAAAGCTTTTGATAAATCTGCTTTGGTGAGGTTAACATTTTTCAAGTTAGCACCTCTGAGGTTTGTGCTTGTTAAGTTAACTTCACTAAGGTCTGGTTCTATTTGTGTATTAATATCTCTCCACTTAATCCATTTAACTGCACCCTCCTTAAGTATTGAGAGATGTTGTATGTTGGCCATTTAGGTTTCCTTGCGATCGCTCCAATATTGCTAAACTTACATTTTGCACTAGGGGAGGTAGAAACTCCCAGATTTCGTTCCCAGGTTCAACCTGGGAACGAGAATTAGTGAGAATAGTACTAAATTTCAAATCGAGAAACTTGGCGAATTTATCAAGTTTCGCTTAACGCCCAGTTAACTAGAGTGCGGACACCGAAACCAGTTGCACCAGAATTGTTGTAACCGTTTTCTTTGTCAGCCCAAACTGGGCCAGCAACGTCTAAATGTGCCCAAGCAGTTTCTTTGACGAATTGCTTAAGGAACAAAGCGGCGGTGATGGAACCACCAGGACGTGGCCCGGTATTCTTCATATCTGCGATCGGAGATTTTAAGCCCTCGAAGTATCTTTCTTCCAAAGGCATCCGCCAGATTTTTTCACCTGCAGTTTCGGCAGCTTGAGTTAATTGGGTGGCCACTGCATCGTCGCTAGTCCACAAACCGGCGATATCGTCACCTAAAGCAATTACGCAAGCCCCAGTGAGGGTAGCTAAATCGATAATGGCGTCAACTCCCAGTTTTTCAGCATAAACCAGGGCATCGGCTAGCGTTAAACGTCCTTCTGCATCGGTGTTATTCACTTCGATGGTTTTGCCATTAGAAGCGGTGAGGACATCACCTGGGTGAATGGCACGACCGCTAATCATATTCTCAGTGGCAGCCGAAATAAAGTGAACTTCCACATCTGGTTTTAGTTGGGCGATCGCTTTTGCTGCACCGAAGGTAGCAGCTGCACCGCCCATGTCGATTTTCATCATTTCGATGCCGCTACCCGCACCTTTAATATTCAATCCGCCGGAGTCGAAAGTCAAACCTTTACCGACAATGGCTAGTTTGCGGCGAGGAGTTCCTTCTGGTTTATAAGTTAAGTGGATGAACTTGGGAGGTAAGTCAGAAGCTTGGGCGACACCTAAAAAGGCCCCCATACCAAGCTTTTCGCAATCTTCTTTTTCCAAGATTTCTGCTACTAAGCCATGTTCTTGGGCGATCGATTCGGCAATCTCAGCTAGAGTTACGGGAGTAAGGGAATTCGCTGGTGCTGCCACTAATTCTCGTGCCAAAATTACGCCGGAACAGATCGATTTAGCGCGAGTAATAGCGGCTTGTTGTCCGCTTAACCCCAACAAATCGACTTGTTCTACTTGTGGCCCTTTGTCTTCCGTTTCTGACTTAAAGCGATTATCTTGGTGGAGAGCTAATTCTATTCCTTCCACTATTGCTTGGGTAGTCAAGTCTGGGTTGTTGTTCCATAGTGGTAAGCTAATACCCAGCGTCTTGCATTTTTCTTTTTTGGCTGTCTTAGCAGCAGCAGCAGCCCCACGTCGCAGGCTGTTTAATTTCAGTGCCTCTGCTTTACCAAGTCCGACCAGTATAATTTTACGAATCGGGCTTTTGCTGCCGACGCGAGTAGAAACGGTGCTACCTTCTTTAGCTTTAAATTCGGCTTCTGCAATGATTTCTTGCAAAATACCGCCGAGTTTCTCATTTAGTTGAGCTAAATCGCCAGTTAAGTCTACGGCTTCTTCAAAAAAGCCGATCGCTAGTCCATCTCCAGACCAATCTAAAAGTGATGTATCCGTTGCGCGAAATTCCATTCCTGGTTTTACCTATTTAATTACCTAGATCTTAGTATCGATCGAGTTGGGCTTGCCTTCTTAGCACAAGTTACTCCAGATGCGATAAACTATGACCCATCTTGCTGTTTTTTAGCAGTCCTGAGAATGTTTAGCCAAGCTGCTAGATTGAGAAAGTCTTCATCCTAAAGATAGATCTGCTCTCAAAAATATCCAATTAATTGGATAGATTTTTCCCAATTAAAACTAAATAAAAAATCATAGCTTCAGGGCGCACCAAAAAAACCTAGTTAGTCTTAATTGCTTTTGCCAAATCAAACAAAGCTGTTGTAACTCTTAGGTGGTAATTTAATGCTAAAAAGACTGAAAAACCCACTTCCTTTGGCTGCTGTGGCCGGAATATCGGTGGTTTTAATTGGATCTGGCCTGTTCGCAATCAAATGGAGTGATTGGCAGCACGTATGGTCGGAAGTGGATCAGTTGCAAGAACAAATAGGTTCTCTATCTCACCAGCAACCGAAATCAGCAGTATTACCGTTGGCAGGAATGCCACCCGCACAACGGGCAGCTAAATTAGAAACGATCGCATCCGGATCGAAATCCCTCGATCGCCATCGCGCCCGTTATACTCTAGCTAGCGATTTGATTCAACAAAAGCAAGGCAAAAAAGCGCTGACTTGGTTAGAAGGATTAGAGCAAGATTACCCGGTTTTAGCCCCGAAAATAGTCATGAAACGGGCGCAAGCTTATGAAGTCAGCGGCGATAAAGCCAAAGCGAAAGCAGCTTGGCAAGAATTGTTGAAAAAACATCCAGAACATCCGTTGGCAGCAGAAGCGTTATTTGCTTTGGGGCGGGAAGACTCTAAGATGTTGGATAAAGCGATCGCCCAATTTCCCTCTCATCCCCGTACCGCAGAAATCGCCTGGACTCGCCTCAAGCAAAATCCCGATCGACTTTCCCTGTTGCTGTCGATCCTCAAACACGATCCTGACAGCAAAGAAATTAATACTGTCTTACAAACTTTACAAACCAAATATGCCGCCCAGTTAAAACCAGAAGATTGGGAAGCGATCGCTTTTATCTATTGGGACAAAATGGATTATGGCAACGCTGGAAAAGCTTACGCCAAAGCCACTCGCACCCCTCTTAACGCCTATCGTGCCGGAAGAGGACAGCAATTAAGAGGTGAAAAAGCAGGTGCGATCGCTGCTTACAAACAAGCTATACAGCAGTTTCCAGATGCCAAAGAAACAGGTTTAGCCTTAATCCGACTAGCCCAATTACTCCCCTCCCAAGAAGCATTACCTTATCTAGAAATCGCCATTAACAAATTTCCCGACAAAGCTGGCGAAGCATTATTAGCTAAAGCTAAAATCCTCGACGGCATGAAAAGCACCAAATCAGCCGCCCAAGCCCGTCAATTAGCCCTAACTAAATATGCCAACTCCGAAGCAGTCGCCGAATATCGATGGAGTATCGCCAAATCAAAAGCCAAAGCAGGTGATTCTCTGGGGGCTTGGCAATGGGCGCAGCCAATTACTAAGAATAATCCAGATAGCGACTTAGCACCAGAAGCCGCTTTTTGGGTAGGCAAATGGGCTTCTCGGCTAGGACGATCTCAAGAAGCCAAAGCTTCTTTTGAATATGTATTAACTCACTATCCCCATTCATACTATGCTTGGCGATCGGCTGGCATACTCGGTTACAACGTCGGCACTTTTACCACGGTGCGATCGATGTCTCCCCAAGTAGTGCGCCCGGTCGAAAAACCCTTATTACCCGCAGGTTCTCCAGCCGTCAAAGAATTATATCAACTCGGTCAAAAAGGCGATGCTTGGAAACTTTGGCAAGCCGAATTTAACAATCATATTCAACCCACCATTGCCGAACAATTCACCGATGGAGTACTGCGTCTGGGAGTAGGACAAAACATCAAAGGAATTACGCGAGTAGAAAGCTTAGACTGGTGGTGGGACGCGCCGGAAGATGTCAAGCAAGTATCTGCCTTAAAACAAGAACCCGCCTACTGGCAAGCCCTCTATCCATTTCCCTTTTTGGAATATATAGAAAATTGGTCGCAACAACGCCAGATCAATCCATTATTAGTAACTGCTTTGATGCGCCAAGAATCGCGATTTGAACCAGCTATTCGTTCCTTTGCCGGCGCGACGGGATTAATGCAAATAATGCCCGCTACTGCTGCTTGGATTGCCCAAGCAATTGGTTTGAAAACTTATGCTTTGGATAATCCCAATGACAACATTAAAATGGGTACTTGGTATCTGGATCATACCCACGAAACATATAACGGAAACTCCCTATTGGCTGTTGCCAGTTACAATGCCGGCCCGGGCAACGTATCCCAATGGATTCAAAGGTTTGGTTTAACCGATCCCGATGAATTTGTCGAAGCTATTCCTTTTGGAGAAACCAAAGGCTACGTCAAACACGTATTTGAAAATTACTGGAATTATCTGCTACTCTACAATCCTCAAATGTCAGAAATTTTAGCTAAGTACGGTCATCGGACATGGCATCCTTGAAAGGATGAAGTATGAAGGGTGAAGGATAAATTATGAATTTTAAATGCTTTAATATTCTAGGTGAAACATTTTCTAGAAAATAGCATTAAGTAAACGGAAATTTCATCCTTCATCCTTTATACTTCATACTCTCTGTTTGCGATCGATTAATGGTTCACAATTATCCCATTCAGTTTTTAATACGGCTACCGAGGCTTGATACTCTGATTTATTCGGATTGTGGCAAACTAAAAAAACTCTATAAACATTCAAATCAAGTTCAATAAATTCTCCCATTGCAGGTACTCTACTCAATTCAAGAATTTTTTGCTGGGACAGTTTATCAGGTGTTTCCTTTAAGTACAAACAAATTTTGATCATAGTGATGCTCCTCAAATAATTAACGAGCGATTTGTGTATTTGTTTGAGTATTTTTAGATAGTTAATGCTAAATAAAATTTAGTAAAATCTGGCTAAGTAGCTTAAAAAACTAACTTCAATTGGCAATTTATCCATTCCGGTGGAATGTTACATAAATTTGCATTCAAACTCATCGGCTAGATTTCCTATCATGGCTTGCTGATTTTTTCTCAAAACCAAACCAGTGGGGTCAATCAAAAATCTAAAATCCAAAATCTAAAATCGATCGACGCTGGAGTTGCACGAGAAAGATACAATAGTTAACAAAATACTGCATTAAGTTGTCCCATCACCCTTATTCCCAGACAACTACACAATGCAACCGAGCAAAATATGCCACAAAACTTAGACATGACAGATACAGAAATCAACAGCAAGACAAGAAACGAATATCTTGATGAATTACCGGGCGAAGTAGAGATGTCCCTGTTCGACCACTTAGAAGAGTTGCGGTGGCGCATTTTCTACTCTTTGATTGCTGTCGTGGTGGGAATAGCAGGTTGCTTCTTTTTTGTCAAGCCGCTGGTCAAATTGCTCGAACTGCCAGCACAAGGAGTAAAGTTTCTCCAATTAGCTCCTGGGGAATTCTTTTTTGTTTCTTTGAAAGTAGCTGGATATAGTGGATTACTCTTGGCTACTCCCTTTATTCTGTACCAGGTTACGATGTTTGTCTTACCAGGATTAACTCGCCGGGAACGTCGGTTAGTGGGGCCAGTAGTTCTGGGGTCTAGTCTTTTATTTCTGACCGGGCTAGTTTTTGCTTATTCGGTTTTGATACCAGCAGCCCTTAGATTTTTTATTAATTATGGAGCAGGTGTAGTAGAAGAGTTGTGGTCGATCGATCGCTATTTTGAATTTGTTTTACTTTTATTATTTAGTACTGGTTTAGCTTTTCAAATTCCCGTTATTCAAGTTTTGTTAGGTTTGTTGGGAATTGTATCTTCTAAACAAATGTTATCTGGTTGGCGATTTGTTTGTTTGGGAGCGGTAATTTTGGGTGCTGTTCTCACTCCCTCTACTGACCCTTTAACTCAAGGTCTTTTGGCAGGGGCAGTACTTGGTTTATATTTCGGCGGTACTGGTTTAGTAATGTTGTTAGGAAAGTAATAAAGGATAAAGGATAAAGTATGAAGGGTGAAATTTCTGTCTAGTAATCCGCCAAAGTAGTTTTGAGAGGTTAAAGAAACCCGGTTTTTTAGAAAAACCGGGTTTCTGGCTCTGGGACAACCAACCAAAATCAATTTGGCGGACTACTAGTTGATGTTATTGTCTATAAAATGTTTCGCCCAAAATATAAAAGCATTTAAGCTTTAACCTTCATCCTTCATCCTTGATTTGAATTTCATCTAATTGGGATATCACTACATCTGCTTTTTCCAAATGAGCCGCCGCCGCACTTCCCCAACAAATACCGATACAACCTGCTGCGCCTGCATTACGAGCCATTTCAATGTCGCCTGGGGAATCACCGACCATTAAAGTGGCTTTTGGCTCTACTCCTAGTTTTTGGCAAGCTTGTAAAAATAAAGTGGGGTCTGGTTTACTTGGGCCTTCATCTACGCCCATTTCTAATTGTATGAAATCGCTCAATTGATGCCGCTTGACGAATTCCTTCACTCGTGCAGTTCTGGACGCTGACAGAATTCCTAATTTTAAGCCAGCTTTGGATAGAAAATCTAGCACTTCTAAACAACCAACGAAGAGGGGGGAAGGAGGAACATTTTTCAAATATTGGTCGGCTTCTTCAAAAGCGCGTCGCGCGATCGCTAAAGATTCTAACCATCCCCGTCCAGTCTCGGCAATATAAGCCGCCGCCGCAATCTCATTTTCTCGACGACTGCCAACTGCCATCAACCCTGTAGGATCGAGAGTATTGCCATTAATGCCGAACGCCATTAACAATGGATCGCCAGTACCGGGAATTTGAGCATCGATCAAACGCGATCGTTTTTGTCCCAAGTTCCGCAAAAACTCCTCAGAATTTTCTAAAGTGCCATCTTTATCAAAGATAACAGCTTGAATATTCGTAAAAATCACTTCCCGACAGCCAATAGTTACCAAAACTTTCTACTCCATTTTTACTCAACTTTAATAATCAGCTTCTTATCTTTCCCTTTTCCTTTCCCTTTCTCTTCCCTTCCCTCCCAATAGCCAACAAAAAAAGAGGGAACAGCCCTCTTTTGCCAACTAACTAGTTGCACCTTACCACAGTCGATCGAGTAATTAGTCTTCCGTAGCAGATACGAATTCTTCTTCTGGAATATCTTCCACTGTCGGTTCGGGTTCGACTTCTGCTGTAGCTTCTGGAGTAGCTGCCACTGCTGCGTTACCTTGTTGTTTAGCGCGTAACTGCTCCCGATACTTAGCCGCCATTTCTTCCGCCTGTTCATAGACGCGCTCGCGGTTTCTGATCATGTCACCCGGTTCGGGTTCAAGCTGCTTGGTTGAAAGAGAAATTCTACCTCTCTCAGCATCCAAATCAATGATCATTACCTTAATCTCATCATTGACGTTGAAAACGCTGTGAGGAGTATCGATATGCTCGTGGGAAATTTCCGAAATGTGCAGCAAACCGCTGACACCACCAATGTCAATAAAGGCACCGTAGGGTTTGATTCCACGTACTGAACCAATCACGACTTCGCCTACTTCTAAGCGATTCATCTTACGCTCAACCAGCGCCCGTCGGTGACTCAAAACCAAACGGTTGCGGTCTTCATCTACTTCTAGAAACTTCAGGGGCAGTTCTTCGCCCACTAGGTCTTCCTTGGGTTTGCGGGTGCTAATATGGGAACCAGGAATAAAGCCACGCAAGCCTTCAATTCTCACCAAAGCGCCACCGCGATTGGTCGCAAACACGCCAGAGCGGACAGTGGCATCT
>CAZJJR010000006.1:0-63583 GCA_964546365.1 uncultured bacterium
TTTTACTTCGCGCTATTAACTCGCGAAGAATATTTCCTTTTGTCCAAAGTCCAATAAATAGCTTGGGCAATTTCCTGACCTAACAGCATCGGATTGCTTGTATTCGTCAAACTCAAAGAAGCAGGCAACTTCGGTATCGTCCCACCCCCCTGAAGATGCAGTGGCAACCCATTCACCCTCACCAGTCGCGCCAACTCCACCTCAATCGCCGCCTGCAACTTCACCCGCACACTCGGTGACACATCCACCCCAGACAAAATCAACCGCTCAATCTGAATCTCAATCTTCATCCCCTACCCCCCGTCCCCGCCGAAACCCGAAAATCCGCTTCATCAATCAACCTCCCCATCTTGCGAAACTCCGTCCGCGCCGCCGCCAACACCCACTCCATCGTTACGGTCGTCCCCGCCTTCGCCGCCAAAAACGCCGCATTCAAGGCAATATTATGGATATTCGCCCCGGTTAAATTAAACTGAGCCAACCGTTGCCAATCCAACCCCTCTGTCGGTGTCTGGGGTGGAAACACCTTCTCCCACATCCGCAGGCGTTCCTTCACCCCCGGAAACGGAAAATCCACCATAAACCGCAACCGCCGCACAAACGCCACATCCAAAGCACTCTTAATATTCGTCGCCAAAATCGCCAACCCGCGAAACGCTTCCAACCGCTGCAACAAATAATTAATCTCAATATTGGCATAGCGGTCATGGCTGTCCTTCACCTCACTCCGCTTGCCAAACAACGCATCCGCCTCATCAAAAAACAATATCGCCCCCCCATCTTCCGCCGCATCAAACAACCTGCGTAAATTCTTCTCCGTTTCCCCGATATACTTGCTCACCACCGCCGACAAATCAATCCGGTACAAATTCAACCGCAAATCCTTGGCTATCACTTCCGCCGCCATCGTCTTCCCCGTCCCGCTTTCCCCCGCAAACAACGCACTCACCCCCAACCCCCGATTCATCCGTTCCCGAAACCCCCACTCGTCATACACCACCCCCCGATGCCGCACCTGGTCAGCAATTTGGTGCAGCAACTTCTTCTCCTCATCCGGCAGCACAATATCATCCCAACTCGCCTTCACCTCCAACCGTTGCGCCAGCGCATCCAAACGCGGACGAGTACAAGCCAAACACCCCTCCCACAACCTCTCTTCTCTTCCCCCTTCCTCCTTCCCCTTTCCCCTTTCCCCCTCTTCTCTCCCCGCAATCCGCCAAATATCCACCAAATTCAAGTCAAACTGACTCGCCAATTGCCCCGCAATCTTCTCTTCCCTTCCCCTTTCCCCTTTCCCCTTTCCCCCTTCCCCCTCTTCCAAAACCCTCTCCCAAGCCTCCCGCTGCTCAACAGGCGTAGGCTTCATCACATCAAACGTCACCGTCCGACGTTCCAGCGCCAACCCACTCTCCCGCACATCCAAAAAGAAAATCCCCTCACTGCGACTCAAAAACCGCCGCAAAGCCGCCATTCCCGCCGCATTCGCCCCTTCATCCCACCCCTGCACATCCACATACAGCGCCAAGGGCAACAACAAACTTTCTCGCTGCCAAAGCCGCGCCAACGTTTCCAACTCCGTCCCCTGCGTCGGCAACAACTCCAAGGGCAACCGATACAAACGCAGCCCCAACTCTTGACAAGTTTCCCAAATTATGCTAACTTTGCTCTGCTTATCAATTCCCGTCAATTGCCAAATCGGAAACTCTTGCTCCTCAACCGCCGTTTTAATCTGCAATGCCATAGTTTCCCCCACCTCTCGCCCAGAAGCAGGCAAAGGTAAAATCCCCTCTCTCGCCCCTCCTTCCCAAGGATTGAGCGGAAACACCAACGCCGCCAAGCGGTCATCCAGATAGTTCAATCCTTTCAAATAATTAACAATCCGCTCATCCGCCCGTAAAGCACTGGTTGTCAGCGGTTGATTCCCCACCTGATGAATCTCAATCAACCGCCAATAGCGCAAAGGACGTTCCGGCAAAACCACACCCCAATCCGGGTTGTCAAAACCAGCCAACGCCAGCGCAAATGTCGGATAAGCTCGATTGGTATGATCTTGAGCCTCAGCACAAAGTCGAGCAATACTGGTATCAAATTCCATAGCCGCACACAGCAGCAACACCCATTGCTCAAACTCCGACAATCCCAACCTCTGACTCAATATAATCAAAGCTGGCGGTAACTCCCCACTCGCCGCCGCTTCCATCTCTCTTTTTGCTTGCTCAATTTCCTCCCGCAAGCTAAAATCCTGCCTGCTATCCTCAACATTACCTGTTGCCGAAGCCGCCAACCAAACCAAACGCAACCGCAGCCACTTCAACGCTGCCGCTAAATATCGATTATTTCTCAGGTGCCAATCACTCACGCCAGTTACCGCTACTTGTTGGGGAAGGGGAAAGGGGTAAGAGTAAAAAATTAAACTTGAAAGGCTAAGGGTCAAAGGTTAAAAAAATCCCTTTCCCCTTACCCTTTACCCCTTTCCCAAGCTATTGATGGTATGCACCCGAAATCAGGTAATATTCTTGCTAGAGGCAATTCTTTTGATATTAAACACTAAGATATCCGCCTTTTTCGCGATCGTCACTACCTATTCGACAAGTTAAAGTAAAGTTATGCGATCGCGATCGCCATTTTCGCGATTTGGTTCCTCTGCGTGATAGTAAGGATAATCTCTACACTCGTTTGTTGCGTTGCGTTTTCGATCGTATCGCTACCTACTATTACGCTCCTCCCACTGTTAGCGATATTGAGGAAATAAGATTGCTCAAAATCTAGCTTCCACATCTTTAACCAACCGCATAACGAGTAAATTGGCGTTTAAAAGAGGAATGAAAACCGAGGACGATATCTGAAGTAGGTACGCCCATTTCAACCAACCTTTCAGCAACAGAGTCTTCTGTACCGTTATATTGAATCCAAATTTTACCGTCTTGAATGTCAAAGTGCATCACTGGACCAAATACCCGCTTATCTCCTTGCCAACCTACATAAGCAAGTTGATAATGATCGTGTTCGGTATCGAATATCAACTCTGCTTTCACCGTATCGGTAGTAGTAGCAATCTGGGCGTGTTCGGTCAAAATTTGCTTGATAAATTCTCGATATTTTTCTAATTTATCCATTGCTTAATCTCCTCCTGTTTAGGGTCGTAAATCATCAGTTTGATTTGGTAACGTTTAAGAGCGCGTTGGATGAAGGGAAGCTGAAAAAAATCCTGATAAGTTTCTACGGGAATAGCTAAGTAAACAGTTCGCTCTGGCTCTTGCTCTTCAAGTGCTTGACAATAGTTAAGATATTGCCCCAAGGCAGTATGAAATGAGCTAATATCTGAGTCCCCAATAAAGCTTTTTATTTCCACCGCGATTTTTTCTGAGTCTCGTTCTGCTGCTATTGTACTCTGGGCTGCTAAATCAATTTGTAACTTTACCGCTTCACTGATGCGAATAGTAAAAGGGTCATCAGTAATATTCCATCCGGCTTTTATTAAGGCATTTTTAACTTGCTGATGGAAAATGTCTTTAGCCATTGTGGATACTTTCAATCAAAACAACTAAATATTCAAACACTAGAAATAATAGTAAATACTTACGAGTTCGCTTTTGTTAATAACTATCCCGGATCGCTCATAAACTACTTTTTATTCCTTCTACTTAGAAGTGCTGATAGCTTCAGGACTATTCCGACAAAACAGTGTCAGGCTTGAAGTCAACAACGCTTTGGGCTACAAGTTTGACCAAAGTCAGCCCGACTAATGTCTTTCCTTAATACTTTTGCAACTTATGTGCGAATCGACACTTGAAAGTAATAGTAACACAACTAATGGCCGATTTTTGTTACAAGTTTGTATATATTTTAAATATACGCCATCTAGCTTTTTTAGCCGAAGTTTGCCAAAATGTCTATATAAGATTCTTCTAATACGCGGGATAAATTGTTAGTTTGAAAAATATAGGTATATAGACACATGACTAAGAAAAAATTGGCAACATTTCGGATAGATCCTGACGAATGGGAAGCTTTTCAAGAATGGGCCAAACGCAGCGGTACAAATGCTTCAGCTTTATTGGTTGATTACATCGAGCAATGTCTAGATAGACCCCCCTCCAAAATCTCAAGATTTTCGTTAAATGGAACTGATGATAATATCGAACGCCGTATAGATAGTATAGATAAAAGACTAAAACTGCTGGAAGGCTTGATAGAGGAAAAAATTGAGAAGCTTATAAAAAAAACAGATGGTTAGTATTCAGCCGGAAGTTGTATCTCTTGAAGACGAGGCTTGAGGTCTAGAAAATAAGTGTTTCAAAATTTACCAGAGAGCGCTACTTAAAATCGCATATTTTACGCAACGTTTTGGAACTAAAACCCAAGCAGAAATTTGTGTATGCTAAAGTTTTCAATATTATCTTTATACTTTTGGTAAGGCAATCTCTTCAAGAGATTGACCCATTTTTAAACTAAAAAAACATTTTTTGTTCCGAGCCAATTTTTTAAGAAATTGATTAATTTTTTGAGTTCAAACATAGTTTTAATATAAGTAAAAATTTATACATAAATGTTCTCTTGTACGTAGAAGTTACTCCACTCTTGTTTTAGGGAAAAATTTAGTGAAGTAGTTTTGGTATTACTAGAGATGTTTGGAAAAGCTCTACTGTTTTAGACTGGATTTATCAGCATTATTTATTTGTTAAAAAACAGAAGTGAAAAATATGTCTGTCTGTACTAATGAACAGGTATTCATTTTAACCAAAACTATCTACAGCCAATACTTCGGGCTATCTCTAGAAAGAAGCGATCTGCCCCATTTTTTGGCCGCTTAAAAAGCTATTTGTCTGATATTATACTGTCAGGGAGAGTGGTTGTCAAATGTCGCTAACAAAGTTAGTTCATCAATTACCTCAATTAAGCATAGTTAACCAAAGGCTGAAAGCCGGAAAAATTGGCGTAACTATTTTACAAAAAGGAAATCGATTATATTTAAGAGGAACCTTACCTCCTCGTCCAGGGAGTGAGAAAAAGCATCCCCATCAACAAGAAATTGCTTTGGGAATTGAAGCAACAATTGAAGGGATAAAAACGGCGGAGAAAGAAGCGCGGAAAGTAGGAGGATTGCTGGCAGTAGGTGAGTTTGATTGGTTGCCTTATTTACGCCATCGAATCATCTCAAAAGAGAACCAAAAGATTGTCGATTGGGTGTCAGAGTTAGAAAAAGATTATTTTATGCGACGGGCTAAAACTTCCAAGTCACTTTCAACTTGGCAAACTAATTACCTGGAAGTTTTTAGTCGGTTGCCAACTGAAGAATTGCTCTCTAAAGAGATACTAATGCAGGCGATTAAGTCAACCCAACCAGATACGAGAATGCGTCAGAAAACTTGCTTGGCTTTGGCTAAATTGGTGGAAATAGCTAATTTTGATTTTGATGCGAAAAGGTTTAGCGGAAATTATTCTCCCACGAAAGTAAGTAAACGAGAGTTACCATCAGATGAAGCGATCGCAATTTGGTGGTCAAAAATTACGCATCCAGCATGGCGGTGGTGTTTTGGGATGTTGGCGACTTACGGACTGCGACCCCATGAGGTGTTTCATCTGGATTTGAAGGACTGGAAGCAACAGACTGGAGTTTTGAGGGTATTGGAAGGAAAGACTGGGGAAAGGAGAATTTGGCCTTTACATCCGGAATGGGTGGAGTCTTGGTCGCTGTTTGATGTGAAAGTACCGTCTTGTACGGGAAGGAATAATAAGGAGTTGGGACAAAGGGTGTCGCAGTATTTCCGACGACAGGGTATGGAGTTTCGTCCTTACGATTTGCGCCATGCTTGGGCGATTCGGAGTATGGAGTATGGATTGGAGGTGTCTTTAGCGGCTAAACAGATGGGGCATTCAGTGGCGATACATATTGAGACGTATCATGCTTGGTTGGATGAACACCACCAGCAGCAAGCGTTTGAGAGATTGTTGAATAATCCATCTCGACCTGTTGCTCCTGTTCATCATGGTGATGGTGAAGGAGTCTAAGATAACAGATCGGGGTAGTTTAGTTGAAATTTTCGGGTGCAAGCGTACAGATGTAGTCTATACATTGCCAGCGAAAAGCGACCGCGTTAGAGTACAGACCGTAGCTTAGTTAAATTCTCAGTATATGACTGTGCTAAATTTAACTTACTTATCTCCGCTTGTTGCCTTCAGAAAAACCCGCTTTCACAATACAAATGCACTAAAAAGTAACGGATAATATTTAATTGTCTTTTATGTATGCTGAAAATTACTCAAACGCCTCCTGATGCAGTTGAAGCACAGAAAACTTTTTCTGTCAGCGGAATTGCCGACCCTGTTAATGCAGGTAAAAGTTTAATTTTAACCATAGATAACCAGTTAACAATTACTGGGCCAACCGTCACTTCTTCAGGAACTTGTAAAATAGATTTAGCATTCAAGCAGATTGGTTATCATCGCTTGTTAATTGCTCTCGAAGGTGAGCAAATAGAATTAATTGTGACTGTGGTTAATGAATTAATGAATCAGCCAAACGGAGATATTTTAGCCTTTTATTCGGGTCAACAACCGGACTCCAGAGGGCGGATGATAGAGGATATTTGGTCATGGGACTATGCAAAACTAGAGTCTACTCATGATTATATCCAGTGGCTTTTTCCGTTGAGGGAAAGAAGTAAGTTTAACCGAAATGCACCTGTTTTGACTGATGAAGTAGTGGCAGCGTTTAAAAGCGATAAAAATTTAAGGTTGCGGTTATTTAAATCTTTCAAAGTCATGTTGAAATTTTATGGGTTGCAATGCAGTAAATGGGATAATCCTGAAATTGAGGTTAGCAAGTCAGATGAATATGAATCGCGAAAGGGAGAATGGATTAATCCAAGAAATCACAATTACCTTCGGATAACTAGAATATTGACGAGTTTAAGGATTCTGGGCTTATCAAATTACGCACTTAGTTTTTTTAATTGTTTGACTCAAATATATTCACAAGATAGCCAAAATATAGGGACTGAAACTTATAATTTTTGGCGCAAGGCTATAGATTAGTAATTGAAAGTTAGTTTAAGCAATAGAAGTCTGGAGGAGAATTTTTTTACCCCTTGTCCTCAAATTTTATTTTCAAGTTGATTCTGCTATCTCTATCTCTACGAAGAAACAGGAGCAAGTTCTTTCAAATCCAAAGTTGACAAATTGAGAATTAAACGGTTTTCATCAATTAATCGAATTATCAAATCCCCATCATGTACTGTCAAATCAGCGGCAATTTCCGGTAAACCTTCAAGGTAACGAATTGAAAGGTCGGAATTATTGAAAATTAAAATATCGAGTTCGGTCAAGACAACCGTACAGTCATCTAAAGGGAGAATTTGAAAGAGGGGTGTATGCAGCGACATGGAAAGACAAATGCGACCATCTTGGAGGTCAATTGCGGCTAGTTTTTGATCTACTCCTACCCAAAGAATGCGTTCATCTTTTGATTGGATAATAACGGGCTGAATAATCGGGCTACTTCTCCAACTTAATCCGTAATTACCATTACGTTCATCCAAATTTAAAATAGCAAATTGGTGGGGATAGTCGTGGACGATAAGGCGTCGCACTCCTTCGATTTGATTGAATTCTGCTTGGCTAATAGGTTGAATGTTCATGGTTGTTCTGGGGGATATATTTTAGTAATTAGGGTGGTTACTTCTGGGATTGAGTTAAAATCATTATTGCGGTACAAGTAGCTAATTTCAACGGCTCCTTGTAGGTCAAAAAAATTCAAAATTCAAAATTCAAAATTACAATCAGTGGGAGTGGGGGCTTGGCTTGAAACCCGCCACTGATTGAAGACCACTGAATTTTATTTAGTGGGGGGCTTGTACCCATAATTAATAAATTAAAAATTTTTATTTTTTTGAATTTTGAATTTTGAATTTTGAATTCATCCAAGTTCGCACCCCCAAGTTAACCAATCGGGCATTAGCTGTGTTAAACGTAAGACCGCTTCTTGTGCAAACTCACCTAAAGCTTGGACAACTGCCTGACGCTGGGTAGCTTGCCAAGGTTTGAGGACTGTTTTGACCCAAGCAGTTCCGTAGTCAATTGCCGCTTTTAAACGATTGGCACAGCCGCTAAGCTGCTCTGGTGTGCGATCGCGTAGCGTCTGGGTAGGAGAATCGGGTACTGTAGACGTGGGAAGCAAACAGGCTACTTTCTCAATAGCTTTTGAAAATCTCTCCCAGTAATCAGGACAGACTTGTAACAACTCAGCAGCACAATGGGAGCTTAGTAATTTAGCCTGGGCGAATAAATCGACTAATTTCTCGCGGGACTCAAATCTTGGATGCGGAGATGGAATAGCTTCCAAGTCTGCTAACAGTCGCTTGAGCCATTTAACATTAGGATGTTCGGGAGGTGGATTTGTTTGGTGAGAATTGACATCATTGCTCTGTTGATTAGTTAATAGCGATTCTGACGCTTCAATGGTTTCAGGAAGTTCATCGGCTATCTCTTCTAAAACATCGAATGCCGAGGTAATCCCGTTAACCAATCTTTCCCAATAGGTAGGGCAAATCTTCAGTAAGATTTCTTCGCGTCCCTGTGACACCAGTTCGGCTAAGTGAAAGGAATCGTATAAGTTTTCCGCATAAAAGCGGGGATGTAAATCTGGTTCTGTCTCTAAGTCTGCCAGCAAATCGAGTAGCCATTGAATAGCTGGGTCATACTCCAGAGTAATACCGTTGTTGGTTGTAGAAGAAGTGTCTTTTAAAGTGGAGATTGGGTCAACTTCAACTTCTGGTTTTTGGTTTACCTTACCTATACCTATTACTGCATTTTGGTCTACCTGAGATTGTTGTTGCGGTTGGGTGGAAACTGATGCTTCGTTCTTCTTAGTTAAGGAAGAAGCTTCTAATTTGAGGAAAGCTTGTTTTGCTTCTTCTGGCTGTAATTCCCAGTATTTCTGATTCCAAGCTAGTAGCACTGCCAAGCGCTCTTTTCGATCGCGTCCGCAAACAGCATAGTAACGGATTTTACCATCCCCAGAAACCTTTCTAGTGTATACTCCTGCTTTTTTCAAAAGTTTACCTACAAAGCTAATAGGATCGGTGACTTTAGTTACTCGCAAATCGAAATATCTTTGAATGCGATCGCTTTTTTCTAATGCCTTTTTCATTATCTCCTTAATGAGGGGGGAATTCTTAGAAAAGTTTTCGTCTGAATGTATTAAGTCAATAATTCCTAACTCTAACAGTAATTGAGCTTGGATAATCTTGGGTCTGAGGTCGGGTAGAAATACATCTCCTTCCATCCACTTTAATCCGTGAGATTTCCACTTACGAGAATCTAAAATTTTGCACTCGTGGGGGTGAGTGGCTAACCAATAAAGGAATTGAGATCTCAGCCAATAAGGATTGGATACTTTGTAAGTGTAAATGAACTCTGGTGTAAGATTGACTCCAGGTAAATAGTCGTGTAGTAATACTCCGTCAGCTAGGGTTCTTTCCTCAAATTTGGCTTGGGGATTGCGTTTGATTTCTTTGGCTTGTTCGAGGGTCATTTTGGAATTAGCTCCTTCACTTAAAAGTGCAGCTAATTCCTGTTTCAATTGTTTCTTACATTGGATAATTAGCGCCCCAAAACCATTTTCTTCTCCTTCACAGGGAGTAACTATAGCATTTTCCCTTTCAATTAATTCAAGTTGTAGGGTTTGACCGCAGCTAGGTTTGGAATAGTTAATTCGAGCTTGAATTTTTACCCATAATTCTAAGTGAGGATTGTTCCAGTTTCCTTGGTTCCAAATTCGCTGGAATACTTGGTGAAATTTATCTAAGTCTCCTTCACATTCTTCTCTGGCTAATTCGTAGGCTAAATGGAGAATATCTTCTTGTTGGCAGTCTTTGATATTATTAGAAAGGGTATTTTTAATTACTCTAGGGAGAGGCGAACTGCATCCTTGAAATTGATTGTTTCGCTCCGCAGTCCAAAGGGTGACGGGGATATGGTGTCTATTTCTAGCCAATTGCTGTCTAAATTCGCAGGGTTCTAAAACTCCAGAATAGAGAGCAAATATTTGTTTGAACCAATCAATTTCGATGCTAACACCAACTGCCATACTGGGAGAATAGAGCAGAATTAGAGGTTTTATTTTCTGAATTTCTTGGTTGATTTCGGCCACGAAATCTTTAGCCCAATCTTCTTCTGAAGTTTTACCGTCGATGCGAATACAGAGATTTTTTAGTTGGGGAAAATCGGCAATTAATGCTCGTTCTAAAGCTTCTAGTTCGTTTTGAGAATCGGCGGTAATGATGATTGGTTCTTTATCTGGATCTGATTCATCAAGATTAATTATTCGTTCGATGTGGGCATAAATTTGTCGTTCAACTTCTTGTTTATTACTATCGCCTTTATAAAAAGCAAATTCTCGTGGACTACCTTGATGATGGTTAACGACAATATAGGTAGGAGTATTTGCTGGTGCGAGTGCTTTAACGTAATCTATTTCTGGATTACTTAAATCGGCATCGCAGAGATATACTGCTCCTTTATTACTTAAAACTCGTTGAAGTAATCGACCAAATGCGTGGAGAATTTGCGGTCGTTGTTGCTTGACGGCTGTGTTAGCAGTTAGTAAATGTTTGAATCCCATCCGGGCTTCATCGATAATTATTACATCCCAGTGTTGGTCGAATAATTTGAGTAAAGAATCCCAGCAAACTGCGCCTCCTAATTGTCGCATTTGTGATGCGCGGGTTTCTCCAAGTTCATCTACCCAAAGTACGTCGAATTTGACGCATTGTTCGCGACCTAAAACTACTCTGGGTACGATGCACAAAACTCGCCATCCTATCTGTTTGAAATGTGTGATGAGTGGTTTTAAGATGGCTTTGGATTTGCCGGAAGCTTTGCGAGATTGTACGGCTACAATCCCTTGTTTTGGAAGTTTTTCCCATAAATTTTCTGGTAGGTATTCTTCATTTAGTTCTAGATCTGGTTTATAGGTGAGGGTAGTGAGTTCTTTGTAGGTGAGGTCTGCTTCTTCTAGGTAGCGTTGTTGGTTTGCTTGGCGTTGTTGCCGTGCTTGTTCATCAGATTGTGTTGGAATGTTTTGAGGATTTTTTTCTCTAATTAGTTGAGAGAATTGAAAGAATTTTTCGGAGCTAATGTATTGAATATTATCGAAATCTGAGTTAGGTAATTCATCAATATCACAGGCATTTTTGGTAATTTGTCCCCACCAGCCGAATTGAACGAGATAACCCCAATTGTTGAGGAGGTTAACTAGCTTTTCCCAACGGTTGATGACGTGGCGGTTCAAAATATCGCCTGCATCGGGATAAATATCAATATAATCGCCAGTTTGTACTCCAGCTGCTTTTAAATATTCTTTCAGTTGTTGGGGACTTTGTTCAAATTGTCCGCCTGCGGCACCGATAATAATTTGTCCTAGTAAAAAGGAGGCAATCTGAGATTTGAGGAATCCTTCGGCTAGTCCGATATTTTGACGTTTAATTGGTTGTATGATGAGGGGACGGCAGAAGCCCAAGGGCATTTCACCGTTGGGAAGTCTGGAAGATGTATCGCCCCATCCTAACCAAAGATAGCGTCCGCCTTCATCGCTGTCGCGGCGAATTTGACAGCCGATAATTCGATTTTGGGGATCTCGAATGGGAATGGCAATGCCTTCATTTTCTGGTTTAATCCACAGTTTTTTGCCTGTTCTGTCTACTCCGGGGAAGTTGATGGGAATACCGTTGGGTAGTTCTGGGAAGGCAGAAATGGAGAAATAGCCTACGGTTTGGATTTGTTCGTCGTTTAGGCGGCGGGAGTGTAGTTTCTGGCGGTGGCGAGTTGCTAAGCCGATGTAATGGATGA
This sequence comes from uncultured bacterium, assembly GCA_964546365.1. Taxonomy (GTDB): domain Bacteria; phylum Cyanobacteriota; class Cyanobacteriia; order Cyanobacteriales; family Aerosakkonemataceae; genus DATNQN01. The sequence goes on from CAZJJR010000006.1 coordinate 11,851, forward strand.
GTTTGCGAAATCCTCTGTCTCTGTCTTTTATGGGTAAAGCACCTGCTAGCTGTCGCTGTCTTTCTAACTGTCGTTGTCGTTCTCTTTCTTCTTGGCGCTGTCTTCTTTCTTCGGGTGAATAATATTTGCCGTTGTCGGGGACATATACGCCCCAGGTTCCACATTTGCTGGCGTGTAAGTAACGCCAACCGTTAACTTGGGCATCGAGGTCGATGAATTGGTGGCATAGAATAAGTTCTTGGTTACGTTGTACCCGACAGTCGCCCTTGGTGTCGTTGCAGATGAGACAGGCGTTGCTTTTGGTAGTGGGGATGAGTTTATTGTGGGATGACATTACTGCCACCTCGCTTGGGGCCAAAACTCCGTAGATGCCTGCATAGCCTCAAAACTCCTGTGGTGTATTGGTTACAGGAACCAGAACTCTGTATGCAGCCCCAGACTCAAGACTTTTTTCCGGTTTTAAGTCAGAATGTAAATACAAGTTTTTATTTTTTTGAGTTGGGGCTAGCTGAGTTAAGCGGGTTCTAGTTCTGATGATTTACTCAAAGCATTTAATGCTGGAGCATAATCAATTTGCGAAGTAGATTACTGGTCTTCGCTTGCCAGCTTAGTTTCCTCAATTTCTTCTTTCCAAAATTCAATAGCAGCTTTTGGCTACTTGAACCTGCAAGCCGAGACTGGGGTGAAATAGTAGTTGATAGCGGTTTTTAAGGATTACTCTGTATTAGGCCAAATCCTGATGTTTGTTTGTGTCTTACTCTGTGGGTGCATTACACTATTGCTAATATTGCTAAACAACAAAAATTAGGTAGGTTAATTGATTAACCAAAATTGGTAACTTAATTGCCACATCTACATAAGCTATCAGAAGTTAAAGAAGTAAGGGATGGTAGCTTAGCAATCTACCTTCCACCGAACCGGAGGATGTCAACATGGACGAATGTCCGAATGGGCGATCGCTCTGTTAGGCAAACGTAAAATAGATATATGACTACCAAAGCCGAACGATTAACTACTCTCATCCAAGAGTTGCGAGGCGCTCTTAGCCAAGGCCAGTTTGCCAAAAAACTGGGCGTTAGCCGTCCAGCAGTTAGTATGTGGGAATCTTGCCAATCTTGGCCTGACACAGAAAATTTACAAAAATTAGCCTTGTTGAAAGGGTGGAGCTTGGAAGAAATTCAGGCTTACCTGGCAGATGGACAGCTACCTTCAACCGATCTGGTGGAGCAAATAGTGTCCAAAGTGCGAACCCTTCCTACCGAAGCAGTAGCCCAAATAGCAGCAGCAGCGGTGCAAACACTGGCAGCAAGAAGTGCTTCTACCAACGGCTAATTGTGGTGAGTTTTCCAGTTGAACCCAGAAGTAAGACCCGGTTTTACCGGACTGGGCGAGCGCCCAAATCTCCCTTCATACCAAAATTAGCTGGGATTGCCCTAAAATTAGGTGTAGACGCAGACCGAACTATATTTCTTGATTAACCACCTTTTGTATGAAAGACTAAACAAAATTGCTTAATGGCTCAAGCAATTTTTATATTACCGTATTAAGTCGAGGAAAGCGCAACTATCCGATCGAGCAAATAAATGTAAAATAATAGTTATGTCCACCAAAGCCGAACGACTCGCAGCCTTCATAAAAGAATTACGAGGTTCTTGTTCTCAACGCCGCTTTTGCCAACAGCTGGGCGTTAGTAATTCTTGTGTTAACTTTTGGGAGTCCGGCTTGGCTTGGCCCGATACGGGAAATTTAGAAAAGTTGGCCGCATTGAAGGGTTGGAGTCTTGCCGATCTGCAAACATACCTTGTGAAAGGAGAACTGCCATCGGATGAACCCGTAGAGCGGATTTTGAAGATAGTACCAACTCTTCCATCAGAAGCACTGGCCCAAATAGCAGCACTGGCAGTGCAAACCCTAGCAGCTAGAACTGCTTCTACAAACGGGCAATCTAACGTTGCTTAGTTCAGCTAGTGCAGCGCGGCAGAAATAACCCACCAGTTCTAGTGTTGTACTTGTTGAACCACAGATTTTGGATGGAGAAGTTGGACAAGTTGGCCAACTTCTGGGGAAAGTTACACCCAGCGTTCAGTTGACAAAACTCCTCTTTTGCGGTGGCTGAGTCCAAATGACGCAGAAGCCGCCTGTTGCTTCTTTGCTTCCAAAGTTTAACTTAACCCCTAATTTTTTCACATCTTGCAGGCAAGTTTTATTATCAAGGTATCCCCGATTCCAATCCATTAAATTACGGGCGAACTTGCCTTCACTTGATTTAGCCCAGCGCAAAGCTTCCACTTCATCAGCCGTAAGTTTAACTTCTTTAGTATAACCACCTTGCAAAAAAGGAGGCACTGTTATTCCCATGAAAAATCCTAAACCTAAAACACCAAGCAACACACCAACTGCGGGAATAATTGAATCAAATAACCTTTTACTTGGTTGTGATTCAGTTTGACGAATTAGATCGCCAGCAGCAGTTGCGATCGCAGCTTTTTGACGTTCGACTACCATGCGTTCTGCTAAATGCAAAGCTCGTTGTAATTCGTGACAGCCTTCTTTAAAGGTTTCTTCTATGGAAGCGGGGACATCTTCAACCATAGCGGCTACATTTCCGAATGCGATCGCAAAAATAATCGCCGGATCGTCTGGTTGCAAATTCGTTGATTTGACAAAATCCCAAACCTGGCGCTTAAAATCTTCTGATTTCCCCTCCAATACTTTCTCTAACAAAGCAGACTGGTCTGAATAACTAGAACTCATGGCAATAATCTCCTAATTTAAAATCTTGTTTTTGTGATAGTTTCAAAAAAATTGTGTAATAACGCTATCTCTCTATATTTTTTGATTCGGGAATTTTCATAACTTTATTTTCAAGCTTTAAAGAGAACATTTTAAATATTTCCGCATCTTTCTTTTCCCACTTAGATACAGTTATTTTCCCATTAGAAAGAGCAAGTATATTTCCCCTATTTCGTGCTGTTACAGTTAGTAAATTCTGACAGCTATGAAGGAAATAATTTTGACGAGGACTGACAAAAGTCAAGCTCCCATCAGGTTGCTTTTCACCTAGATGATTTAATATAGCTTTTGAACTCTCTACCAAAGAACGCACCATTTGCCAATAGTGCTGATAATCCCGCTTCATTTCCTCTACCACGCCTGGGGCTAGATTCCCTGTCTCCTTGAAATTTGTAGCTACATTTGCAATAGCCTCAAGATGAGATTCCGGTCGTTCCAGATGACGGCATACTTTATACCAAGCTCTTAAAGTATCGAGCGAACTATGCGGTATGGAAGTATTTTCTTGAGGTTGAGATCGATCTAAAAATTGAGATAAATCGGGATAAACTGAGTCAATCAGACGATGAGTAATACGAAAAGCTTGGCCGACTTGCCCTGCAATTTCATTTTTAATAGCATCGGGACAAACTTTTCTATAAAGTTCACCCGACATTCGCCTGATTTTTTTCCAACAGCTACTTTCTCCATAGTAAGCTGCGGCTGGTTGGCAAGAAGCTGGATTAATTGATTTAGTAATTCGAGAAATGCGATCGCTATCTATCCCTAAAGCCATTCCTGCTCTTTCAATTAGTTCTTCCGGTCTGACTATGCAGGGAATTCTGTTAGCTGATGTCCAATTCGACCAACCGTAAAGTTCGCGAGCAGCAGTTGTTAAAGAAGCAGAGCGATCGTTATAAGGATTAGCTCCATCTAAAATCGATCGAACTTTGTCTGTCACTAAATCAGCTAAATGAACTGTCCCCACACCAGAAACAGTCGGCAAGGGTGATAGAGATTGTGGTAATATGCCATCTTTATGGTTTTGCGATCGCTCTTTAACAGTAGTGTATAAACCAATCGCTTCTACGCTTTTCACCTCAACTGGACAGGTACGCTGAATATTAACGTAGACGTTACCAGATGGCCCAACCGTGGGTGCTAAAACCGTTACTCTTCCCTTCCACAAAATTTCGCCAACGTGCTTACCTCCTGGCTCTAAAGCAAAATTAGTAAAAGTCGGTTCTTGGTTTACTTTAACAGCAAATCGCCAACCGCCTGAGTGAGTGCGTTCGGTAAAAGTTTCCTTCAGAATTGGGAATTTGTTCAGCCAGTTTTCTACTGTGCGATCGCATTCTGTTTGGCTTGAGAATTGCTTCACATCTATATCAATCCAAGCGATATTTCCCCAACCTCCCATCGTCATAATTCCATTGTCGGGATTGGCAAACCATTCTTGATGTTCTTTAGCACTAGGAAGGCGAGTTTGATAATGTGAGTGTCTGACTATATGAGGGTAGCCATTTTTGTCTAAATAGCTGGGATTTTTCCCCTTATATAATCTTTCAGGAACCAGCTTTCCATCTATCCATTCACAGGAAATATTAGTTCCCTTTTTATCTTTTATAGCGGTATCAATTTTAGGATACCGATAACGGTCTTGCGCCGGAGCAACAGGTAAAACTGGTAGCCCTTGGGAAGAGAGCCAGTCCAGCGTTTTGGTTTTTTCTATCTCATAATTGTTGTTCATTTGAATCTGAGGAGTAATTTTCTTGTAGCCACTGTAAAGGAGGAATATCACCGATAACTAGGGACAAACGATTAATTAATACTTGATGTGCGTTTTGAGCATAAACTAATTGGTCGTCCCAATGAATTTCTAATAGTTCTGGTTCGGCTGTAATGTCTCCATTCCAAGTAGGATGAGGATAAAGCTCACCATCTTCAATTTCAAAAGCTTCTTGACCATCTAACAAAACTTTAACGTAGTGAGGTAGATAATTTGCAGGTAAAGGTAGTGAAAATTCATCGGTAAACTGTGGATAAACATTTGTCATCTTTCCTGACCTCGTTCGCGTGTACTATTTTTGCTTAATTCTACACAAAGCCTAGAAAATTTTATTGCATCGGTTGAGTTAACCTTTGTTAAAATTATTTGATTTTTGTCCGCCATCAGGATTTCACCCCTGGTTTTCTCAACCACCTTGGTTGTATCGTTTTCAGCTTCTAATCGATAATATTTACCTTCAAAAACTTTGGCAGCGCCTTGCTTTTTACCTAACTTTTGTAAAATGGTGTGGGTAGCCTGAAAAACATAATCAGTTTGTTGGCGGTAAGCATCAAAATCTGCTTGCATCGCCGTTTGAGTTTCTCGACTTATGGAAAAATCAGAAACCGATCGATCTGGATATTGTACGGCTTCTTTTGAACTAGCTTTCATCTGCTCTCCTAAAGCTTTTATTTGTTCTAAATAGGAAGAATCGCGCCCTAAATCTCGTGCTTGTGCATACCACAATCGCAACTGATTCAAAGAGGGAAAATGCTTCTCTTCGTTATCTATCGGCTGAGTCAAAGTGCTGGGATCGGCGGAAAGCGACGAGTTTGATTTATTTTCAGAGTCGGGTGATTGAGTTGGTGCGATCGCTTCTTTATTTATCAAGTTCAAATCATCAGTAGAAACTAATTTTTCTGATGAGATTTGCTCTGCTTGAATATCCTCAGATTTAGCTTCTAAATCTAAGTCATTAACTTTTTCTGGTTGTGTAGTTACGACATCTGGCTTTTGCTGATTAAATTCATTCTCGATACTCAAAGGAATATCGGCTCGATCGGCTACAACAGATGTCCATGCTTTAGCGGTAGCTTCTGCAAATCCTTGGGCGATTAGATTGCTAGAAAACATTTGAGCAAATCCACGATCGTGCGATCGCGCCTCTCCCCCTGTAAAGGGATTTTGGGTTGCCACTTCTTTCAACTTAAGCGAACCATCTCTACCAATTCGGTACACCATTTCGCTATCAATAAAAGTATCGCCACCTTGCTCCAAATAATGAGTTAAGTAAAGTTCATTTCCATGCCTTTCAATTACTAGCGGAATGTATGGCTCGTTTTCTACTTTGAGGTGAAAATCATCTTCTTTCATGATTTCGGCTGCTAAACCAGATTTATGCAGTAAAGCTGCCACTTTTTTAGCTCCAGCTTCTTTTTGATGCTGTGGAGAAGCAATAGCGATCTGGTGAGAAATTGTTTCTGAGGATGCAGAAGAACTATCTAAGCTAGTTTCTGTGACAGGCGAATCTAGAAGTTCTTGGCTGACTGGGTTTAAATTAAGAGCAGTCAAATACGCATCATATAAACCGTTAATTAGCTGCTGATGAATTGTGTCATCGCTGGTTAAAGTCATGTAGCTTTCTGATTTGGTAGCAAGATGTCGGGAAGTAATAGCTTCCACTGCTGCGTTTTCAAATAGCAGTTTGGCAGCATCAGGCGCAGTTTGATGTAATTGTTGCACGGTGGTAGTTGTTAGTTTGTTCGCCAATAAAGTTTCTAGTAAAACTTCTACTTCCTCTGGCGGTAAAGCTTGCAAACGCGGGTCTAAACTTGCGTCTTCTGTGCGTTCATCAACAACAGAATCAGCCTTTGACATCGCTTGAACCATCGACCAAAACGGCGTTCCATACAAAGCATCATCTTTGTACAACTCTTTTTCATAAGCTACTTGCGCCAGTTCAACTTGTTCGATAAGTCCCAAAACGACCTGGCGGGCTGTTTTGTTACTCATCCAGCTAGCGTGCATATCGAGTACGGCGTTGGTAAGGTTCCCCTCAAGTGCAGTTCTACTGTTAAAATTCTGCCGATAATCTGCGTGCTGTTCAAAAATTTCTATCAGCTTCGCAGTCTGATTGGTATCAAATAATTCCGTACCAAAACCAATAGAAGAAACTGCTAATCCTTCAAGTTTGGCGCGAATATAAGGGTTGGTTGCATTCCTGACAAATTCCTTAGTCCGCCGCACAACTTGTTTGGATTTTTCTTCAGGCTGTTGTTCTGGTAGTTGTTTAGATGGTGACTGAGCATTAGTTTCGTTAGTGGGATTATTCTGGGGAGTTTCGGAGGCAGCATTTATCGTTTCTGCGCCGTGATTTGGCAAATTAATCCTATTTGTATCTGGCTTATTTTCTGGCTCTAAGGGTTGCTCTAATTGTGGCGAACTTAATTCTGTTTCGGGTTCATTTATAGTAAATAATTTCTCTAAATCCAGCTTAGTTTGCTCGTAATTAGTTTCATCCACATAAGGTACAAATTCACCACTAGACCCAAAAGTTCCTGCTTCTAGTGCTTCCATCGTCGGCAATTCTATCCCTAACATTTTCCGCGCTGATTCCCTTTGCTCAAAAGCACATAGGGCGTGTTGCTGTTCAACCGTCAAATAATCCAAAACTCGCTCGATTCTTTCTTCTGGAACCATCACCCTCATTACATCACCGATAGAAGTGAATTCAGCCCCACAAGCTTCGATCAAATTTTCATCTAAGTAATATTCACCACCCGCTGCTTTAGAGATAGGGGCGCTCAACATATATCCTTGTTGATTTCCACGAGCTTGAATCTTCAAAATTCCGTCTTCTGTTTTTACATGACCCAGGTAATTAGTTTCAGTTGTAATAAAGCGTTTGACATCTGAAATAGTCGGCATTTTTACTGGTTCTGCTTCCAGTGATTTTTGGATATCAAAACCTTTGGGCATTAATATTCCTTGACGAACATTACCTTTGTTGTCGGTAAAGTTAATAACTCTACCGCTACCGTTAAACATGGAGTAGGCGCGGAGAATATTACCTGTAAATATCTGTCGCTGTTCGCGAGATTTTGATTGACGTTGGTCAAATAATTCGTAAATATTAACTTTGAAAGAGTCGGTTTCAGCAGGTTCTACCCAAATACTACCTTCACTACTTTGATTAATTTTGGACATGGGGATAGAAAGCTCTCGTGCGGTATCTGCGATCGCAAATTTTACTTTCCAATTAGAAGGTGCTGCTGGGTTAGTTATTCTACCTTCAATTTCATCGGCTCCCCTGTCAGTTTGCCAAATTTTAGTTACTACACCATAAAATATATTCTGTCCTGTCAAAACACGCACTGTTTGACCAACGGGCATTGTATCTAGCACTTTGGCAATATGGGCGTAATTGTTATCAAGTGCCGAATTAATTTTTTCAACTCGTTTCTCGGATTTATTTTTAATAGCAAGCGCTCTGTATTCTTCTAAACCTGCTTTTAACTCAGATTTAGTGTTAGCTGCGCTTGTTTCTCCTTGCTTGCATATTCCATAAAAATCATGCTCGTTTATATCTGCAATTGGTTCTAACTCTAAGGCGGAACGAACTTGATTTACGCATTGAACTTGAGTATACGGTTTGACAGGAGTTTTGGCATCAATTACTTCTAAATAAACTGCTTCGGTAAAAGGCGAATCACCCGGTACATCGGCTGGTTTTACTTCCATTCTCGCCAGAGTTCGAGCGTCTAAATCGACGGATTTTGCTTCTAAAGTTGATTCCCCGATCGCTTCCATTTGAGCCACTAATTCGCTGTACCTTTCCGTCAGCGTATCGAGAAACCATTTTTGTTCTTCAATAGATAGAAGAATAGCTCGACCTGTCACCCTTCTAGCATCATCACCCGGTTCGTAATTATCAGCGTCATAGTCCAAAGGATAATCTAATTTTTCGTTAATGCGAGGGTTTTCTGAAAGTATTTCAGCCACAATTTGGTCGCCGTATTCATTCAGAAAATCAACTGTATTATCTAAGCTAAAAGCAGATTGTCTAGTTGCTGTTGTATTGGCGTTTAATGCTGCTAATTTTTTCAACAATACAGCTGTCGGGCGAACTTCGGCGGGGGCGCTAGTTGAGATAAATTCAAATTCGGGTAGCGCTACTTGCCCGGTGCGGTGAATGCGCCCTAGCATTTGCATGAAGCCAGTGATTTTGGGATCGGCTTGCAAAATTCCCATAACGCGGGTGGACTTGTCTGAGAACTTTTCAGAGGCGTGTAAGGATATGCCTGTAGAACCAGCGCTGTTGAGGATAATTGCGTCAATTTGACCGCTATTAAATCGATCTACAGCTTCTTTTCTACCTTGGGCGGAGGAGGAGCGTGGCGATCGCACTTCGTAAGTGGGTGGATTTTCACTATAATCAATTTGAGAGGAACGCCCGGTTACTTCACCTGTTCTAATTCCGTATTCTTGCAAACGGTGATTTATATAATCTATGGGAGAAACAGGTAAACTGGAAAAATCAATATTGTCTATTTGTGACATTATTTCATCCCAAACTAGCACTCCTTCTGCACCAATTTCTTCATCTGTCAAACGGCGCTTTTTTTGGTCGCCGAAAGCATCTCTAGTTCTAATTTCGCGGGATCTTTCTGCATAATGTTTCAGCAAATCACCAAAGCTGATGTCTATTACATCTCCCGGTTTTAATCCTCTCTCTTCTACATAGCGATCGATCGCGCTACCCATCGTGTTATAAAGTGACAATACGGGCTTTTTACCTAACTCTCTTTGTTTAACCGCCCATTGCACGCTAGTTTCAGCTTTAGCAGCTAACAGTAATTGGCTGCTAAGATTGTGCATAATAGCTGTAAAATTAGAACTATCTGCCCCAGCCATTCCTACAGAATCATCGCTAAGAACTGCTTTGGCTTCTGCTTTTAGTGCCTTATCTTGGGCTTTAATTCCCTCTTGTTTAATATCATCAAATCTGACAATATCAGCCATTACTGAATAAATTCGATCGAGCGTGCTTAAATCAATTTCAGCTACGGTAACTCCAACTTCTACACCTTCGTAACTGCGCTCTCTTCTAATATATTGACCGGAAGAAGCCAGACCAACAGAAACCATTTGCATCATTGGAACGCCTCCCCTAGCAGCCAAAGCATCTAAAGCGGCGACATTTCCATCAACAGCTAATAACATATCTGTTTTGGCATATAAACTGTAATTGGCATCTTTCATTGAGGTAGCAATTAATAGCAAACCCCCGCGACTGGTATCTAATAATTCTCTAGTAAACCGAGCGCGACTGCTTTGGGTTTGAGGATTTCTCGACCCTACTGCGTTATGGCATTCATCCATAATAATTAGAGCGTTTGGTGCTATATTTCGCAGAAATTCATGTCTGGGTGTTTCCTTTCCTCTCACATTTTGCAGTTGAGAATAGGTAGTAACAATAAAATCATATTGATTGTCCAAAGTTCTGTTACGAGTAAATTGCTCCATCAACTGTTTTTGATTGGCATCAGAGAGACGAATTACTCCATTATTAGGAGTATCTATTCTTTCACCTGTAGTAGGGAATGGTCTGAGATTTCCTCGCCCAATATCAGCCAAGTCGGTCATCATTGCTGAATGAAGTTCTGGAGACTGGGTAATAAATATAGGAGTCATTCCGTGTTTAATTGCCCAATCTATTGCTAAAGCTGCGTTTCTCCCTTTACCTATGCCAGTTTGGTCGCCTTGAATAAAAGTTTTTCCCTCCAAAATGGTGCTAATAAATAACGCTCCTGCATCTATTTGTTCGGCACTAAATCTAGAGTACAAAGTTTCTTGGTTGGGAATATCAAGCTGTTCCATTACAAAGGTATCAATTATGTCTCTAGCTTCCAATGTTTCAGGTACGGGAATTCCTCTTAATTCATAGAATCTTTCAACTTGCGGACGGACTTTTTGAGTTAACCGCGATAGCGCTCGTTGCGTGGCATTGCTTAAGTTATTAGGGACTAAAGTATTAAGACTTAACCCACCGCTCGCTGGGCTGTAAGCTACTTGTAAAGGTATTTCCTGTTGAGTTTGTAAATCATTTTGAAGTTCGTCAGCCATTGTTTTATCTCCTCCAATTAGATTTAAAAAGCGTAATTCGTCACCAGTGTTAGCCAATTCCACAAATCCAGCGCTAGGATATTTTCCTGTAGTTTCTGTTGAGAAAAAATTGCCGTTGCGGGAAACTCCATTTTCGCTTGCAAATTCATCATTTCCCAGAGGTAATCGTTGTCCACTGTTATCAGATGCGCCCATGAGAAAGTTGTCTGTGGGCTTTCCTTGTTCCTGAAATAATGGGGAATCAAGTCGGGAAATTTCGTATCCATTGCTATTTGCATTCTTTGGTAAACTTCCGTTTCCTCTGTTGTCATCAGTTCCCGAACTATCAATCCACACACCCGACGTTTCAGTAGTTCCAGATAAGCTATTCGATTCTCGATCGAGGGTGTTTTCGCTTGAACTGCCCCCCAAATTTCTATCTCCGTATTGACCCCTTCTAGCGGTGTCGGCGACCAAATTAGCGGGTTGTTGGGATCGATTAATTGATTCAATAGCTGACTCATTGAATAGTTCCTTTAATTGTTCAAAAGAGGTATAAACTTTAGGAGTATCGCTAGCTGGAAGTTGACGGCTTGACCTACCGATTCCGTCAATAACTATCAAATCTATGGGAAACCCAGCCCCTTGCTTACGATACAAATTGCCGTCAATTGAGAGATGTTTAGTTACGTTGTAATTGGTGTAGAGAGTTTGATAAAACGCTCTACTCATTTGGGTGTTATACCTGTTCGATCGCGTTTTTTCATTCTGTCCTAACTTACCACCTAATATCAGTACCGCCTTGCCATCAGCTTTCATGGCGGTTAAGGAACGCAAAGCAATTACATAATCTAGTTGAGTAGTTGGCCAAGTTTGTCCTGGTCTTCCGGCTGCACCTGCCTCTATTAAAAACCTTTTGGTTTTTCCATCTTCATCCTGAATAGTGCCAAAGGGAGGGTTCAAAATTACCACATCAAATTTATCGGTTGGCGTGTAAATAGTGGCATCATTTTGAGTAACAGAAAAACCTTGTGCTATTAAATCATTAACGCGATCGCGATTGAGTTCGTTAACTTGTACGAGATTTTTTGAAGCTTTGATTAATAAACTTCCATGTCCTCCTGTTGGCTCATAAACTGTTTTGGTTTCATCGATACCTGCTAAAGTTGCTGCTAAATAGGCGATCGGGATAGGAGTGCTATAGGCTTGTTGAGCAACTGAGGTGCTAGTTTTGACGTTTAAACTTGGCTGGCGCTGGTATAAATCGACTAGGCGATCGAAAGCTTCGATATCGTCAGTGGTATCGGATACTATGCGAGTTGCTGTTCTCACCAAAGCGGATTCTACTATTTCATCCAAATACTTAGCTTGGACTGTCCCGGATTCAATTTTTTCTGCTCCAATTTGTTCGGCATATTTTCTCGCTTCGGTAATAGAAGCGAAACTATATCCGATATAAAAGTAGTCAGATAGCGCCGATATTAATTTGAGCGCACTTTCTTCTTTCATCTCCACTTTTTAAATGCTTAAGATTCCGTACAGCACTCCTCACACTCACAAATACTGAAAAATTAAGTCAACGCTATCCCTTCTTGCGAGCGTTTGTGCTTGCTTTCTTTCGCTGTCGGTTGCATTCCTCCGTAGTGCTTTTGACCTATACCTTGCACCTCACCTAAACCAAGGCGATTTAGTTTTTCCTTAATTACCGAAAACTCTCGATAATCTTCAGGTTGTAAGTTCTTTGTCTGTTGGTTTACCTCCAGTCGCCAGGGCTTCTCCTTAAACTGCATTAAAGTTTGTTTTGTATCAGTGGAAGATAACTCATAGAAATTGCGCCCTTTTTGAGTAATAGTGTATTTCTGGCCTTTAAATGTGTTAAATTCCCCTTGGTGCTGTTGGCGATAAGCTGGGTTTTTCAGCATTCGTTCGTGATGGTGCTTGTAGACTCTCAAGGCTGTTTCAGCTACGGATTGCTCTGCTCTCCAAGTTTTAATTGTCTGTAACTGTTCGGCAGTTTTTTGTCCAAAAGATTCGGTGTTTTCTTTGAATTCGATCACTTTTGACTGTAAATTCTTGAATTGTTCGCTTAGGCGATCGCCAAAACTTTTAGCTTTGTCTGCACCATCTTTGAATTGTTCGCTCAAGCGATCGCTAAAAGCTTTAGTACGAGTTACAGTTTCATTAACTTTTTCAAAAACATCTTGGCTAACTGCACCCACCCAGTCGGTTAAGACAGCCCGCACGTTGTCTGGCGGTAGTGCTTCCATTTGTCTTGCTGCACAAGCGAATACAGATGGAACTTGTAATTTTTTCAGAACGTTAGATAGGGTATTGTTAGCAGCACCAGACTCAATCTCTTGTAACCCAATTGTTGAATTTTCAACCAAATCTTCTTCGTAAGATTTATCCCACTCTAAATTGGCTGATTGTAGTGTTGTGCGGTAGGCTTCATCTGTTTCTATTCCCAAATCCTTAAGCGCAGCCGCAAAATTCGCTGCTGTTTCACCTTTTTGTACTCCAATATCTATTCCAGAGTCTTTCCAGAAATCTCCCTCTACTTCCAAATAAGTGCGAATCTGCTCATTTGTTTCGGGTACGGGTAGATTCGTCGGTGTTAAATTTATTTCTGTTTTAATCTGGTCTATTAGAGATTCGAGCTTAGTATCCTCAGTTTCATCATTGATTAGTGGGTTAATTTCTACAGGTGTAGCTTCTACCTCCGTTAGCTGTTCGGATGCAATATCAACATCGCTATTGATGTACTGGGTATCGCCTGTCTCAATGAACTGCCATCGCGAAAGTTCAGATGTTTCCAAATCGGTTATAGATACATCTGGTTGCGCGAAACTAGCTTCTAATTGACTTAGTTCTGTTTCACTGACATCTATCGATGGTGACTGAATAACTTCTGAATTTGGCCGGGTAATTTCTGATTCATTAACCTCCGGTTGACTAACAATTTCTGGTTGTAATTCTTGAATAGTAATTTCTGAGGTAGCTACCTCCGAATCGGTGACAACTTCTGACTGGACATTGGGAGATTCTTCCGGCTGCACCTCTAGGCTATGTTGAGTTTCAACTGTATCGGATTGTGCAACGGTAGTTGCTGACTCTTGTATATCAGACGCAGCAGTATTTTGTTTTTCACGATGTTGCTCGATAAAGCTTTGTACGTCAGTTAGCTTTTTAAGGCGATCGCCCTCATGGGCAAGGTTACGAGTGCCAGCTATATAAACGCAATATCCGCTAGTTCTGTGGCGTTCTAAGGTCAGTCCAGCAGCCTTTGCTTCTTTTTTTAAATCCGAAAATTTAAGCTTGTTAGCTGGCGCGGTTGCTTGTTTCTGCTGTAGTTTCGGAGAGGCTTCTACAGCAGCAAGATTCGCATCTCTTTCTAATTGCACCTGGTTAACAGTAACCGCACCATCTTTTTCCTGACGAAATACTGTCTCGTTTTTGACGGTTATTTCTATGACAGGCTTACTCTTGCCGTAATCACTGATACTTGCATTGGTAGGTTGCTGCATAGCGTCTACCATTGCTGTTAACTTAGGTTCGTCTAATTCTTCTCGAAATTTTTTGTCAGAGGTTTGACCGTAAACTATACGACCGCTTGCTCCGTATTTTATGCGAATATCTGACTCTTTAGCGTCAGTCATTTGCGCGATCGCATTTACAAAAGCTTCTGCGTCATAGCGGATTTTTTCCGAATTCTTTGCTTCGATATCCATGTTTTACCTCTCGTTCAATTTTGATTAGCCGTCAATCACGAATAAATTTGTCATTTTGAGCGGCAACTAACTAAAGCTTCAAGCCTTTTGTAGCTCTAATTCGTGATTTAATAAAGCCATAATGTTTTCAGCAGCATCCACCAGGCGATTGACTATATATTCGCCATCTATGACAAAAACAGCGACTTCTCCGTTAATATCTATTTCCCAAAAAAGTGGGTCGAGTCCTTCTGGCCAATCGCGATAATACTTCAACTTTCCTGCCTCCATACAAATGTAAGGCAAGTCATCCATTAAATACTCTACCGTTCGAGGGGGAATACCCGGAACAATGGAGATAGGAAGAAGGGATTTAGCCTCAGCTAACCGTTCTACAAGTTCGGGTCTAGGGGCTAAAATACCAGCGGCATTTTCGCTAATTTCCCAATTTTTGATTAACATTTGATGCAAATTATCGGTCATGGTGTTTCTCCATTTAATGAATAGTTATTCTTTGTTTGAGCAGCAGCATTATCACCGTTCAAATTCGCTCTCTTTGCGAGGATGACGAGAAGAGATAGGTGCTGTACGCGATACTTGGTGAGAGCGTAGTTTCGTTAATGCCTCTTCAAAATAACCGAGATCCTGTTGAGTCATCCGACAAATCATTTGGTTTCCCGCTTGAGCTAAAATCAAGCCTCTACCGTCCTTGGCATAAATTTGTACTTCTCCATCTAACTTGGCTTTCCACTTATAAGAAAACTCGCCATCTAACATCACATCTTTTCCTAACTTTTTGGCGTACTCAATCAAAGCATCAGAAATTGCTTGCGATCGCATATAGCGATCGAACTCCTTAACACCTTCCCTAGCGCCAAGACGTGAAAACGCACCGTCAGGCTGCTCGCCTCTAGATTGTTGTGCTTTTAAAAGTTCAAAATCTTGATAGTGATTGGATTTCATTTGAATGCTTTCCGAATCTACGCGAACTCCCAAATTGGTCGATTTAAACCGCATTAAAGCCTGCCCGGAATTGTCGCTTAGAGTATAAATTTTTCCTTCTCTTTCTATGCGATATTCCGCTAATTGAAGAACCTTAGCACCATCAAAAGCTTGATTGGCGTATAAAGTGCGAATTGCTGATGCTGCTTGATGCTGTCGCCGCGACTGATTCCACTTTTCCCAAGCAGAACTAAACGCAGTTAACGTCTCGTCCCACCACGATTTATTTTGAGGTTGCGCCAGTCTTTGTCGTGTTAACTGTTGAGTTAGTTCGCGCACAGAACGCTGTAACTCGCTAATTTGGTTAGCTTGTGCTTGGGAAATCTGCAAGAGAGTCTGAAGATCTTGGGTATAAGAAGAAGCTAATTTTTTGGTCGGACTATCAGGGAGTTTTTGAAGCGATCGCAAAATTCTTTCACTTCCGCGTTCTAAGTTTTCTTGCTGTTCTTCAACTTCTAAATCTCGCGCTTGAATTGGCTTTGGTATTTTATCTTCAATTTTCGTTCTTATTCCAGCTAAACCTTCCGCCATAAACTGCTCTTTAAGCTTTTTCGCTTCTTGCCTTTCTGTCTCGCTTAGAAAGCTGATAGCTGACTTTCTAAGTGGATAAGGTACTTCATACATAGCCTCTTCAATTTTTGTATAATCTTTAGATTGCAAACCTTGACGCACGGCTGCAACCAAGTCATCAAATTGTTCGTTTTTAAAGTTAGGTAATGACTGAGACTTTTCAGATAATTTTTTTTCTGAATTTGCGAGTTCGCGCATAAGTATTAACTCTTCTTCTGGGAGTGGTGGTTTCCCATTTTCCGAATCAATAATTCCCGCTGTATTTTCCTCTTTTAATGGCTGAGATATTTCATTTCCAGTAATTTCTTGTTGAATCAATTCATTTACAATTACCATCCCCCGCTCATCTGATTGCAAAACTACCCGCCCATCTAATTCAATCCTTTTATTTATTGCATTTTCAACTATTCCCCCAACTGGAGTATCGCGCATTTGCTCAAGCTGCTGAATTGTGTCAGGATTCAAGAGTTTACCGGGTAATCCTGATAATTCATCCTTAACCTGCTTACCATCAGAACCATAAACCCATCGTTCGTTATCAAAAATCTGAACGGCACTTTCTTTTTCCAAATCTTGCAGATTTAAAAATGTTTGGATAAACTCTTCAATCAACCGCTGATATTGCTGTTGAAAAGAAGCTGCATCTCCTTCAGAAAGCGTAAACACACCAGCCATATTATGCCAACTCCAAACTTTCAAATAATTCGGCGGCAGTTTCCATATATTTCAGCCGATTAACCAAGATTTCACCGCCTATATAAAACAAAGCTAGTTCACCATCTAAATACCAGGCGATAAACTCACTTTGGTCTTCCTGATGCCGAAAGCACTCATACGCCTCACCAAGAGCAACACCTGCTAACAAACCCCACTGGTCGAATATTTCGATCGCAGAAGGTGAATAATTCAATGGAAAAGGTGGCAATTTACTTGCTTTTTCAATAGCCTTTTTCCACTGTGTATATTTAGCCAATACTTGCCAATGATTCACATTCCCTCCTAGAAAATATCAGCAATATCTACGCTATTTAATTGCTCGGTTGATTGCTCATCGTTAGGTAAAGGAAACAGGTTTTCAGCTAATGTCCTTCTTTCCTCAAATTGTTCTCGACGTTCATCGTCACTTATTGCCGATTTTCTTTCTATTAATCGCTTACGCACCATATCCCACTTTGAGTCCGACCAATTCATTTCATCAATATCAGCTTGGGGAACTTTTACTGGTTGAAATAATGGCACATAAGCTTCTTTTGAACGCACGTAAGCCGGATTAATAATCGCCGCCCTTCCGGTTTCCATCTTGGAAAATTGTGCTGGTTCAAGCAGATATCGTTTTTGATGATTTTCGTTAATGCTTCTGGAACCGCCGCCCTTACCAGTGCTGCGACTTTTGGACTTAAATTCAATTTCCGTTTCTCCCAAATAGTCAGCAAATAATTTGGCAGATTCGGGATCTTGTGGGTTAAAAATAAATTTGGTTGCTGTACCTCCCAAGATAGCACGCGCTAATTCTTTGCCGTATCCTTTCTCCAATTGAGCAATATTTTGATAACCTAAAATGCCCACAAATCCGTCTTCGCGATTCTCGTTCAACCAATTTACCAATGCAGGTAAATATAAAGTTGGTAATTCGTCAAGCGCTACTACTAATGGGTCTTTACGCGGTGTTGTGCGAGAAACATTTCGGGATACTACCATGTGCAGAATAGCGGCTAAAAGTGGCCCAACAATATCTCGGTTGTTGCGATCGAGTCCGAAGATAATCAACTGCTTGCCATCTAAATCTAGAGGTAAAGTAGTGCGATCGCAAAACGCTCCCACAAAGTCTTTTTTCAGAAAGCGCTGAAACATTCGCTGCGCGGTTCCAACAATTCCAGAAACAGTTTTTTCGGAATCTTTGACACTAATTAGCTGCGATAAAGGTCGCGTCGTCCAAACTTTAAGTTGACTCTTAGATGCCTCTTCTAATCGTTTGGGTAAATCCGATAAACTTAAAATCGCTTGCGCCATCATCAAATCGCAATATTTGTCGTCTCCAGTCAGTCTTTTAACTGCTTTAGTTACCAAAAGAATACCTTCAACTAAAGAGTCGCCAGCTTCTTCAAAGAACTTATCACTGCTGGCATTTCCACCACTGCGATCGAAATTTTTACTAATTACTTGTGCTAGCTGACCAGCTGCGATCGCATCTTCTTCATCTTTCAACAAATCCAGAGGATTGCAAACCTCAGACTCAGGAAATCCCGGCGCAAACACCCGCACTGTATAACCTCGCTTGATAGCATAAGCTACCGATCGTTTAGTTTGTGCCGGATATTTAAAATCATATAAGCACATCGGAAAACCTTGATCGAGTGCTGAACGAATCAGAGGGTCGATAACTGAAAAAGTCTTTCCAGAACCAGCAGCGCCAATTGCCGCAATTCCCCGTTGAGCATCTGGAACCCACAAAGTTGCAGAGGAACTAAAGCTCGACCAAATTGATTCTTTCTTAACAGGTAATTTTGCCTGCTGCCACTCTTTTTTCAAACGCTGGCGCACAATATTTGGCGTACCGATGTACAAAGCAACATTGTTGCGCGTCACCTGAGCGATTTGCTTTTTAGCTTTACGCGCTGCTGCCGCTTTTTCTTTACTTCCTCCCCAGTAGGAAGTAGCTATTTTACCTTTTTTAGACGAGTTACTTGATAGTTGAATTATGCCAACCAAAACCAAGCAACCTATCAGCGTTAAACCGGATTGAGTCTTCAAATAGGAAAGTAACTGTACTCCGGTATTTTGGACTGGATTTTGATGGTTATTAACTGGTTGTTCTCGTACCAAGTTTAGCTGTGTTTGTCCCAGAACGGGGATACTAGAAAGTGGCATTTTTAACTCCCTGCTTTTATTTCAGTAACCGAACTGTTAAATAGAGCGAATCCAGAGCCGGAATAGCAATATAAACTTCTCACCAGTAAATTTTTAGAATCTTTAGCAGTCGTCTTGTCGGAATTCATTTGAGAAACAACCAAACAAGGGAAACCAGAGTTAAATTTATCTGAACCCGCGAATAATGGAACATTTTTAGGCAGTTTAGGTTGCAGCATCAAGCGTAAAACAGGTGTTCCCTCTTGGGTGTAAACTGCATACAAACAACCGCCGATTCCACACAAGTTGGGAGTGTTGAAATCAAAAATATAAAGAGGTTTGGATTTATTAGGAGTAATAGGTAATACCTTAACTCGATTAAAATCCAGCGTTGCTTCTTCAGGTGCAGATAAATAATTCTGGTCTACCGCTTGGCGAACTAATTCTTGCGGAGCCGCCACAGCCGCAGTTTGCCATCCAGTAGCGTTCGATTTTTCTGCTCCCGCGAATAACGGTAATAGTAAAAAGAATACGAAAACGCAGCTTAATCCCGCACCTATTGCTACTAAAGTGACTTTCTTATTAATCCAAATTTGTTGCAAGGACATTAGTTATTTCTCCTGTTTAAGAACAACCCATTGTTTGCAAAGTACGCTGATAGTTAGCAGCAGTTTTTTCGCCATAACTTTTCACATTGAAGCGGTTATGAATGTCCCTAGCACTGTTATCAATGGGAATTGCTGCACCGCCAAAGTGCATTTGAGCCACTCTTTCTACAAGCCTTTCGTCACTGAACTTTTGCCCGGTAGTTGGGTCAGTTTGACTGGATGCGCGATCGATTAAATTGCTGGCTTCAGATCTAAACAAAGCTTCTTGATCTGAGGGGGAGAAATACAACAGCATCTCATCGCCAGTAACGGGAGAACCAGAATCTAATTTGGCGAGAAAATCATTTCCTCCAGGCTTGCTTGCAATGAGCGATCGCACATCAGGACGATAGGACATAAACTGCTTTGAACCTAATCCGCGACCGCAATTACCTCTGCTATCACAAGCATAAGCTCCCACCGAATCGTAGTTACCTTCTATTTGCGAAAGAGCAGATGAAAGTCCATCTAAAACTACTCCTTGATGAGTTAGAGAACAATCACCTTTAACAGCCGATGGAAACAAATAAGATAGAGAATTACTTCCGCTATTCGCCATCGCACTAGACGTAAAAGAAGAATCATTAAAAGTAGACCTAGTACCGCTATTTGACGCACCTGTGGGAGTGGAAACGCCTCCATTAACAGAAGGTTCTACCAAGCCTAAAAACATCGGCATCATTTCCTTATAAGTTATAAACGGTACGGGGCCGATAAAATACGGCGTACAACCCAAATCCACAAAACCGCGAATACAAATTCGGAAAAATAATGCTTGATTAACTTGTGCTTCAGGTTCAGAAACATCCCAAATTACTACTTTAAAAGCCTCACCATAAGGATGGCGACCTGTTGGTTCTTTACCCCCATTTACTGAGCCGAGAATTCCGTGTCCTCCTCTTACTTCCTGAGATTTTCCAGAAATCCATTGCTTTCCTAATACCTTGGGATTACCAGATAGCTCGACGTGAGCGCATTCTCGATCGCAACGCACGTTAAAACCTTCAACATCGCTACCTGAAATCGTGTTAGAACGCTGTTGTTCGGCTGTCCCAAAAGCAATGTCAATCATCCCCACATCAACACCTACAGAACTGATGGGATTGGGAAACTCAGAGAACGGTACATCTTTCAATCCGGGAATAGAGTTAATGGTAGTTCCTTGCCAATCTTTAAACGCTCCAATAGGTGTTGTATCTATACCTGGAATTGCATCCAGTTTGTAGTTGTTCAAATCGATTTCAGAAAACTCTGATTTACCCACCAGAGGAGATTGTTGTAACAAACCGCCAATTGATTGAGATGGATCGAAGTCAGTCGTCAGCTTATTGTTCAATAATTCTAGAACTGGCGGTACTTCTTGAATTGACATCTTACTTAGAGCGGGAATAGCTTTAACTAAACTTTCTAAAGTTTGAAAAGCCATTAATCCAAATTTATCCAAACTAAGCTCCGTTAAATCCAAACCAACAATTTGGGCAATGGTGCTTAAATCAAACTTTTGTAGCTTAAAAGCATCTTCAAAATCGCCCAATTTTAAGAAAGAATCTGGAGTTTGCCCAGCCGCCCAACTGCGCGAATGGTCGTACTTTAATTGGGAAACTATCTCGCTAGGTGCAGAAAAAGAACCGCTAGTGGAAATAGCTGGAAGATTGCCAAATGTAATTTGGCTCCAGTCGGGTAATTGAGTATTCTGCCAGTTCGTGGTAGGAACAGGCTGTGAATTATTTGTCTGCGCGTTTACAGATGCAGGATACCAAATACCAAAGCCGAATAAGAAAGAAATTCCTAAACCTAATAACCAGGTAAAAACGAAGCGGGTTTTTCGATTCAACTTCATAATCTAACCTCCCTGGAAGTGGTTAAGGGAGTAGGAATAATTTCAGTTTCAGATTCTCTACCCAGTTGATGCAATCGATTAACTAAATCAACGGAAATCCTAGAATCTACCCTTGCTTGTTCTAGCGGATAACCTTCTTTGAGGCGCGACAAGAAATATGATATCCGATACCACAAAGGAGAACCTCGGCGCAGAAGACGACGTTCAACAACTACTTGCGTTCCTCGTTCAAGCCGCGAATATGTCTGTGAATTGACTGCTCGATCGCTATTAGTAACAAGTTGAAAATTATTAGCAGCAGTATTAACAGTACGTCTTGTGTTACTAATAGCAACTGGCGTTGTTTGAGGCGATGGAACCTGGTTTTCACCTACCACTTCTACGGTGTGATATTGAGGTGGCGTTCCAGATGCTTTAGCTATCCGAAACAGATACACCCGCCGCCCAGATGAACCTCTGGTAACTACTGTTAATAGCGATGAACCCGATGGCGATCGAGATAAACCAGAAAAATTCAACGTTTGAATTCGCCGCAGATGCAGGACACTTGCTCCTGGTCGATCGCAATTAGAGTTACTTAACCCTTGCAAACAGCCATCCACATCAACCGTCACCCAGGAAGGATCGTCCAACCAAACTTTTTCCACCGTCTCTCCAGTGGGAATGAAACTGATATTTAGACCGTATCCAGGCGCTAAACCTAAACGCAAAGGTTGACCGTTCGTTCCAGTGGCAACTTCTACGGAAACTTGCCTAACAGTTGATGCTAATACCTGTTGGGAAAACCCAAATAAGCAGGCAGCGCTGATGGCAGTAATTAAAACTGTTTTCAAACTTTTCATAGCAATTGATACCTCATCAAAAATCAAAGGAACGATTGACAAATACTGTGACCTTCTTATTAGCAGACACATACCAAAGGTTTGGACGTGCTTGAATGGATGCGATCGCACGTTCGTTGCGGCGCTGAATTTGCTGCAACAGCGGTGTCATCCCACCTTCCAATACCGCACCCAACAAATTTGGTCTTCTGCGATCGATCCTCGTGCGTCGCCGCGAACCAAAACCCGAATCAAAATCGTCGTATTCCTCGCTACGAGGCTGATTGAGAACCCGTCCAACATTCGCCAAAGAACCAAGAACAACCGTACTTGCATCCATTGAGGCTATTTCTGGGCCTTTGTCATGCCACTTGGAAGCCGTTAAAGGTTTGCCATCTTCGCCCCGAATACTGATTACCCCTGGTGGCAAAAGATACTCCTGACCGTTGACGATCAATGCGCGAGCATCACAGTTAATCAAGCCGCTGGGATGCACGGAATTTACCGCAAATACAGCCATTGACCCGCCTGGAAGTAAAACTTGCCCCGACCCATCTACCAACGGCTGTTCCAGGCGCACTACAAACTGTTCTTCTCGTTCTTGCGTTGTTTTAAGAGAAGCGGTAACTGATATGCCGTTGCGAGAGTCAGCGATCGTCCCACCACTCCAAATGACGGGCGTTGCCAGAACTGCATCAACTTGCTGCCCCACCTGAAGGTTTCTTACATCCGCGAAGGGAGTCCCGGTGAGAATGTTCGCCTCTTCATTTGACGCATTATCCGACGGAACCCCTGCCAGAATACTGGCTTCTTCAGCCGTTGTGTCATCATCAGAAGGCTGTTGAGTGTTAGGTGTTCTGATTACCGGAGTAGCCTTTGGCACAGACGCGAATGGTGCTGAGCTAACAGTTTGGCCAGACGCGGAGATATTTTCCGAAAAGCCTTCCCCGCCTTCCCACGTTCCCTCATCCTCTGGTCTGCTCATGTTTGAGCGATTTGGCACAGAAGCAACTGAAACTGGAGTGGTTACTGAACGGGGTAGGTTGTTAACAGCACCCGATGCTGTATTTAAAGCAACCTGTTCGCTTTGTGCATCTGAGTTTTCATCAACCGCAGCGTGACCGTAACTGCCTAACTTTGCTAAACTCATCCACTGTTTCATTGGATCGATCGCTGATTTAGGCTGAACTTCCACTCCCTGCGGCGCTACTGCAACAGGAGTTACAGGTGTTCTCTCCGTTCGAGTTGGGACAGGAATTACAGGCGCAGGAGTTGGTCGAGGCGGAACAGCTGTGACAGGTGCGGGAACAGGATTTCGCCGAGTTTGCACGGGGGTAACGCGAGATGCAACTGGTTGAGGTACATAACGAATTTCCGTGCGAGTTATCGTGCGCGGCGGTGGGGGCGGTGGGGAACTATAAGACTGTTGCGCCACTCGTTGAGTGGAAGTTGGCGGATTATTTTGATTTTTAGGAGCAACTTCTACTGAAGTTGGATTTTTAGGTTGCGTGGTTAAATCTCTATTTTTAGGACTTTTAGAACGATTTAAAGCTGCTAGTTGCTCCTCTTGTTTTCCTAATGCCAACTCAGTTTTAAGTTTGCCAGTTTCAGTAGCATTACCATCGGAATCTTTTTTCTGAGCTAAAGGAGGCTGCACTTGTTGTGCTAAAGGAGTTGGCTGAATTTTGGTTCCCATAACATTATTAAGGAACAACCCGCCCACGAAAAATACTGCAAACATCCCTAAACCTACCAACCCAAATTTAGCTAGAGGATTGCTAGACAAACTTGGCTGAGTTTTGGCCTTCTGGGGGTCTAAATCTTCTACTTCAAGCAATTCCGCTTGAGAAATAACGTTATCGTTTTCTGGCGGTTTTAAACTTTCATTAGAATCAGATGTAGTTTCTGATTTTTCTGAATCTATTGACGGCGATAAATCACTTTCTTTAAGCCCTAATAAACGAGCCATGCTTACCTCATCCCACTTAGAGTTGGCAGAAGGAGAGTTAACATCAGCATTATTGTTATTGCTGTTACCGTTAGTGGATGACATTACAAATTTTCCTTTTCTAAATCGCGAATTGCAGTAATTTCCAAGCCGCTAGAACGCACTGCATAAATAACAGATGCCATTCCGGTAGTATCGGCTGGTGGGTCGGGAGCTTCAACGGCTTGCACAAATACTTCCTTGTTAAAAGGAATCACATTACCGAGATTTTCCGAGCGGTCGAATATCATCAAATTGGCAACCATTTTGACTTTCCATTTACCCTCGCTTATTTGTTGGGGAGGCTGCACTTCCAAAGGAACCAATGTAACTTGCGTATTCCCATTGAAAACTCCACTTGGAGTGAGTTGAGCTAACTTATCTAAAAACTCCTTGCGGAAATCTTCGCTTAAAGCGAAACTTGCTTGCCATGCAGATGTCGATACTTTACCTTTACCAACTTTTACCCCCGGATCTAGTTTGGGTTTAGTGGCTTCTTCCACCGTTGTTGCTGGTAAAGTTCCCGACCAATTCATCATCAAAGTGAGAGTATCTACCACAAATCGCGATATTACTTTGGGGGTGCGTTCTTTACTCGAAAGTGGCGCTACTGTAATCGACTTTCCTGTGTCTAACTGCACTAAAGAAGGTGGCTCCTTGCGAGCTAGTTTAGAAAGACTTCCGTACAGTAAGACCAACGCTAGAAGAGTTACAACGTGCAAACCAAAAGTGACAATTGCAAATAACGCTAGCGCATCGTTTTTAGTAGGTTTATTTTGACGTTCTAAGAATCGCAACCGCTTCTCTTGTGCAGATTCTTCTGTAGAGTAATCAATTTGTCGATCGGCTGTCATAAGTCTTCTCCATTTAACCTAACTTAATCTTTCCCTCTATAACTTGTAAGGCTCCGCTAATACCAAATCGAAATAAGGAAGACAAACTATTGAAAACTGCCATCCCACCACCTGCTGCTAATACCAGGGATAAAATAGGAGCCAAAAGTCCAGTAGCGAAAGCAAATATCATGGAATTATTTTCTGTATTCGACCTAGCTACTAAAGTGGCGACTAATCCCACAATGATATTGAAAGACAGCTTAACCATTCCGACTGAAAAGAACCCCGTTAACCAAGCGAAAATAGCCTTTTGTCCGACAGGTAAAAGCGAACCGCCTACTGCCAATGGCCCTAAAAGTGCAGTTAAAAGGAAAGAAATTTCTACAATCCATTGGAAAGCGATACTAAACGCAATCAACCAACCTTTAATAGAAGTTTGTAAAGTATTCTGAATTGCTTCTACGATTGGTTTACCTAAATCAACTGTTAAAAAGTTGGAGTCTTGTTGATTTTGGGTTAATTCTTGACTTTGACGAACTGCATTTCTCAAACACTCCTCCTGCTGTTGCGGATCTGCTATACCTGCACACTGCGAGAGAAGAGAACGCGCTACGTCTTCATTTCCTATTTGTTGCGTTACTTGATAATAAGCCTGTTCCATTGTCAAAGAACCAGCCGTCGAAGTTAATACAGTTTGGTTAACCGTATTAATGACATTTCTTAATTGAAGAGTGCAGGTTGCTAAAAGCTGCGCTTGATTAGACAATAAAACTATGACGATTAAAGGCCAAATAATTTCACTAAAAGCTTGGGGATAATCTCCATCTACTAAAGCTTTAAACCACTGGACTATAAAGATAATTAAAGTGCCAATAGCGAAGAAAACCCCCAGCTTAGCAATGGCAGCATATAAGCTACCACCTAAAACGTCATTCCAAAGTCCATTCATTGCCTCAGTAATTGCTGCGCTAGCTTCTGCACCCTCTTGAGAAATACGCGCTGCTGATTCCTGAACTCCAGCACCAAATCCTACATCAGCAATAATGAGTGGAAATAAACTAATTTTGGACAAATGAAATGACAGCATAGTTTCTAAAACAATTTAGCTCGCGATGTGATTTTGAGTGTCTCTAGTCCAGCACCGACCATTTCGCTAGACTTGGCTTGATTTTGGCTATCCAAAGAACGAGAAATATTGGTGAGGTTGATATTAGCTAATTCTTGACGTTGTGCAGATTGCAATGAATCATTACGCATCGCTCCTAACATCGCTGAAATTTGCGTATTTTGCTGGGCAATTCGTTTCATCACATTTTGCGTAACAACCTCTTCTTGAGCTTGTTGTGCCTGCTGTTGAACCAAATCTACCGATTGTTTGGTAGCCGTAATTTCCTGTTGTGTGCGCTGTTGTCCTTCAGTTCCTAGCGTTGCCGCCGCAGTGCTTCTGGTGATTTGGCGATCGACTTCATTGGTAGCGCGATCGAGCGGGTTTACCGCTATATCAGAATCAGATAAAGTTTCCTCAACGCCTTTACGAGCAGCGATTGGATCTGGCAGTCCCAATACTCCGATCGCTGAATTTATAGCTGCTTGGAAATCTTCGTTCACAGCTTCTTCTAGCGGCTTAATTTTTTCCGCCAATGCTTGAGAGATATAACTTTCTGCTTGATTAAAGTAGCGTTGAATTTGTCCGAATAGATCGGATAAAGGATTATTACCTAAAAAATCCAACGTGACGGCAGATGCCGGGAGTGAAGCAATTCCACACAAAGTAAGAGAAACTGCAAAAGTAGATAAAATCCTGCTTTTTGGAAATTTCCTAAGCTTCATAAACATTCTCCTTGCTTTCAATCAGGAAGCTTGTACGCCGCTAACAAGCTGTTTGGCGTATTCAGTAAGTGCAAGTAATTTATCCTCATGCTGAAGCATCGCTTTGGTTCGCGCTGCTTGTTCGTCGGGGTTATTAGCAACAACACCTAACAGGTTAGATGCTGGATAATAGCGGCAAAAAGTATAAATTCCGTTATCATCTAATAGCCACTGAGAATACATACCTGCTTTTCTAGGAAAAAAACTTTCTGTAGCATTGCGACTGATAATTTCTGATGGATATTTCAAAATTCGTGCAAAGCTATCAACGGCGGTTGGTTGAATTCGACCAATCATGCGAGTGGTAAGGTTTTGAAATATCTTTGCACCGCTTGGAGATTTAGCAATAGTATCTGGATCTTGCGCCGATAAAATAACTCGAATCCCCGCTTTAGCACCGTTAGCGCACAATCTTCCAACCAGTGCAGCGATGCTATCGTATTCAAACAAAATCGGCGATTCATCTATGAAAAATATACTAGCTGGCGCTGCTAAAGCTCTCCTTAAAGCGGCGGAATAAGCTGACAGTGAAAGGATAGCTGCATCTTCATCGTTGGAAAGATTTCGCAATGCAAATACCAACAATCTGGCATCACTACGAAAAGTGGAAGGGGAAGAAATAGCCTTACCAACTCGCGACGACATCCAAAAGCGCAAACGCAATTTAATTAGAGGCAGTGCTGTTTGGAGATCTCCCGAAATAATATCGAGTCGCAGGCGTTCGGAAGAACAGTAAGTTATAAAGTCAGCTAAGGTTGGTATTGCCAACCACTCAGGAGAACCAAAGCCATTAACGAATGCTTGGGCATAGCGATCGCGTATTTGCCAGTCGCTAAAAAACGCATCCAAAGCTAATGCTAAAATCGATCGAATCGTATCGGCTAAAGCTTGTTCTTTCGCCTCGCTTCCCCGTTTAGTTCCTACCACCATCGCCATCAAAGCAGAAGCCAAAAACTCTTTATAATCTTCAAATCGCTCCTGTTGCAACTTCGGCTCCAACTTGCTGAGATCTGGTAATTCAAACAAATTGGAACTCTCTTTACCAATGTCAAAATAAGCCCCATCTTTACCCATAAAATGCGTATAGTCGGTAAAAGTGCTGGTTCCATCCGGCTTGGGATAATCCATCGCTACAACTGGCATTCCGTGAGCTAAAGCTTGAGTCAAAATTCCCGCAGCTACTACCGATTTACCGCTTCTAGTAGTACCAAAAACACCCAAATTCTTATGTTGAGTAAACAGATTTAGAAATACTGGCGTACCACCTTCAGCAGCAATTAATTCAAATCCACGATCGTCGCCGGATTTCGTTCGTACCAAAGGCATAAAACCGGGTGCTTCTCCACTCAAATAAGGCAAACGTCGGTTAAAAGGAGTTGTTAGCAACCTATCCCAAGTTATCGGGAATGTTTGCAACCAAAGTTTCCAAGGATACTCGGTTTCTCTCAGTACCCAAGCCGGACGCAAGAACAGCGATTGCAGGTGGCGACAAGCATCGTCTAATTTACTGCGGCTGTTGCGATAAACCAGAAATACTACAGCAGTATGAATTGTGACAGCACCTCGATATAATTCTGCCTGAGCAGCAACCGCATCTTCTATATTTAGTAGCGATTTAACATCAATTGAATTTTTATCCTTTGCCAGTTGTGCAGATACATTAGATTGCTTGGTAATCCGCTGCATATTTGTTTTTACCAAGGTATCATTAGCCCGCATCATCTGACAGTAAATTTCGGTATCGTAAATATCTTCGCGAGACATTACATTATCCCAAAAATATTTCATTTGAGATTCTTTACTCGACCAACCCCCTGGTTTATCAACAAAAGTAAGCGCTCCAATATATTTCCCGTTTACATGAACCCAACGCCTATCTGCTACTGGTACGCTGGTGTCGGATTCCATTAATAAAGTAACCGGGTGAACTTCCGAATAAACTTCTTCTTGCAATCCATCTTCGTTCAAAACTAACAGTTGAGGTACTGGAATTGTCGGAGTATCGTTAAATCGCTGCCACAGATGCGCCCATAATTCTTCTTCGTTATAAGGTCGAATATCCAGACCCATTTTGTTCGCAAGTAATTGCTCCCATAGCTGATAACCATCGGTGAAGGAGGCGTAAATCAGCTTTTCAACGCGGATGTATTGCAACTGGTGCAATTCACCTGTAAACTTTTTCCAATGCCGTTCAATTTTCGCGAGTGCTTTTTCAATTAAATCGGTGGTTCCTTCGGTATCAGGTTCCACAGTGTAAGTACCGTACAAGCGGAGGATTTTTGGTTTACGAACGCCTAAATTTGTGAGTTCTTGAACTCTCGCTCGTTCGCCCATGAGCAGATATTGTAATTCTTGGTTAGGGGCGCGATCGAACAATTTCTTTAAATCGGTTTGGCGATCGGAATCGGAAGTAAAAGAGCCTAAATGAATTGTCAAACGCTCGTTTTCTGGTAAGTCTTTCAACCCAGCTTCAAGCAAATCGAAAGTTGGCTCTACTTGTTCGGATCTCAAAGTTGAATGGATGCCTCTGCACTCAAATCCAAACTGAACGATATAGTTGTTTTCGCCTTTTTTGAGGAGATAAGCGCCTACCCGCTTGCCACCTAAATCAATTCGCAGCATTGAAACAAATTGAAATTCATCTTCAAGGGGAGTTACCCTAACTGTGGTTTCTCCATTATTTATTCGGCGCTTGCCGATTTTCGTTTTAACCTTTTTGGGTTGATGTTTTACTTTTTTATTCTTTGTTTTAAACACGGTTTTTTTACCTTTTATCTTCGAGATTTTTTAAGTTGAGAGGATTGAGTATGCGATCTGGGCTACCGCCCAGATCTGGTGAAACCAGATCGCGCATTTCCGAGAACTCTTCGATATCGTCCATAACCTCTCACCCAAATAGGAGTAGGAAGAAACTTAGAAAGGAATTTCCAAGAACGACTTCCAGTAAGTACCCACCAGGTAGAAATTCCCCAAGCAGCAATCACCCCAGTCCACAACCAAGAAAGTCCGAAAACAAGTTTGCAAACCCAATAACTTGTCAAACAAATACCTGCCCAAGGAAATACTTGATCGGCTGGGAATGGCCCCACTTTGGGAGCTTTCCCCAAAGTAGGATTAACCGCTCGAAATCTTTTATTATTTGATTCGGGCATGAATTTTAAACCAAATTGAAATTAACTAAAACTTAAGGAGCGCCAGGGCCACCAGCAGCACCACCAGTAATTAGCCCAGCTAAAATATCCCCTAAAGTTACAGTTACGAGAATAATTAGGGGAGTTCTGGCTAAAGACTGCCAATCTTCATCATTCCTGGCTGCTGCAATTACTCTTACTAAAGCAACCGCTAAATACAAAACAAAAATTGCTCGTAAGGTGTTAAAAACGATGCTGTAAATATCAGTTCCACCTGCTCCAGCACCACCAGTTGCACCGTTAATTGGAAAAGCACCGCGCAGCCAATTTTCGGTTTGAATAAAGAATTGAGCATGAGCCGGAGCGCTGGTAATATCTAGCCACCAAAAAGTTGCTACTACCAAACAAATTAAAGATGTAATATTAACTTTGTAACGACGCTGCCAACGCCCGAACCTACTAAAAAAGTTGGTTAATTCGCGAGGCCATATTGCCGCTATTGCCCCTGTAATACCTAGAACGAACAGAAGAAAGCTGGTAAAAGTCATGTCCATAATCATGTCTATCAGTAATAGAACTGTTGATAATGACATGAGAATGCCGATCGGAATTTGCTCGAAAAAAACTTGAAGTGTCAGCTTACGACGCATGATTTTGTTGTTCATAAGTTTTAATAAATTGGTTTAGAGTCAACCGTTAACTAACCGTCAACCAGTTAATTCATTGATAACTCACTCAGAAATCCAAACCCATCTTTCAGGAGTGATAAAGTGAACTAGCTGATTTTGTGCGATGAAGGTATTAAATCTTTTATGTCCTTTGGCATAGAAGTTAGACAATGAAGGCTCGGTCTAAGGTAATATCAATAAATGTTATTTTGCTTGTATACCTTGATGGGACAGGCTTTGAGGGCTTTACATCATCAAGTTCAATTTTGAGCGATCGCTTGTTTCACCTCAGTTACGCCTGGGGATAGGCATCAATTTCTTATCAACCTTGCTAAACAATAAAAAAGGCTGTTTAACAAGCTCTCAGCTATCAGCTATCAGCCAATTCGGAGGGTTTAAGTCCCCCGCTATAGGCAGGCCGTCAATAAGCTGACGGCTATTTCAAAGCGTGTTTGAGAAGTTCATCGGACAATAGCAATCACATGGAATGGAAAGATTTAGCTTTATTACTAGAAACTGTAAAAATTGTTTCTATTCAATCCCCATTAATCGAACGTTTAGCAACGCTCAACTGGATTAAACAGCAGTTAGCGGCTCCCAAAAACCTACCTGTATATGTCTGGAACTTGGGTCAAGAGGAGTTTAAGGAATATAATCCAACGGGTAACAACTATCACAAATTCGACCTAATTAGAGATGGCTGCTTAAGTCGAGTGGTTGATTTTTTAATTGACTGTCAAGAACCTGGAGTGTTCGTTGTTGAAAATCTCCAATCTTTAATTAATGTTACAAATTCTTCCGATACACGATTTGACGATCGCGCTTTGCGAATTACCTCCAAACTAACCAATCTATTCTATTCTTGGGAAACAGATAAACCATCCAAAAAATACGTAATTCTACTTTCTACAGATGGTACTGAGCTACCGCCACACTTACAAAATATTATTCCGACAATCTGGAAACCGCTACCAAGTACAGAAGAAATTATGTTGATAGTTGAGGAAATTTTAGCTTCAACAGTTAATTCAGAATTTAATCTAGACAAAAATAGTTTAATTTTAGCTGCTTCTGGATTAACTCAAGAGGAAATTAAAACCGGATTGCGATTGGGATTAAAACAATCTTTTGATGCAAGTGCGATCGATTTCTTACTCAGCTATAAAATTAATCGACTTCGCAGCTTAAACCTAGAGTTTATACCGCGATCAAATATAAGCGATTTCGGTGGTTTAGATTTACTCAAAACTGCTATTTCTAAAATTAAAAATAAATTTACTCCAGAAGCTCGAAAGTGCAACCTCGCTCTACCCAAAGGGTGTTTATTAGTAGGGCCACCCGGTACTGGTAAAACACGCGCTGCCAAAGCTTGTGCTGCACAGTTGGGTTTTCCTTTGGTATCAGTAGATGTGGGGGCTATTGTTGCAGGCGGATTAAAGTTGTTAAGAGAACTTTTACAACGAGTAGACGCATTAGCTCCTTGCGTGGTGCATTTTGATGAATTCGATAAATTGTTTGCTGCCTCATCTAATTCAGGAGAAGATATTAGTAACAGACAAGTTCTGGGAACGATGCTGACATGGTTGCAAGAAAAGACGAGTGCTACTTATGTTGTCGCTACTCTCAACCGATTAAGCACTCTGCCTCCAGAATTAACACGGGCTGGCAGGTTCGATCGCATTTTCTATGTTGGCTTCCCCCAAGCAATTGAACGTAAGGAAATTATTCAATTGCACGCGGCACGTTTTGACAAGCGATATCTGGTTGCAGATGGCCCTTTAAATGAATCTGAATGGAGAATCTTGTTAAATAAAACGGTTAACTGTACGGGTGCAGAATTAGAACAAATGGTTTGTAGAGCAGCCGATAAAATATTTGATGCGGCCTTAGAAGAAATTCAAAATAAAAATAAGGAGCAAGTAGCCAATATTTCTATCTTAATTGGACTTAAAGAATTACTCGAAGAACGAGAAAGAATTTTTCCGCTTTACGTGCGAGATACAGACCGGGTGCTGGCAATTGAAAACCAATCGCGGTATGTTTCCGAACCATCGAGCAGCCCCGATACGAGTGAATACGCACCACCGCTGACAACTTATTGGGGTCAACCAGTTTCTCAACCTTCTAAAGGCCAAAACTATGCAGCATAATTATAAAGGCAGTGAAACTAATAATTCGTGGCTTCTTAAGAACGGATGGTTGATGCGATCGCTTAATTACATCGGTGCATTTGTAGGTTTTATTTTAATCGCTACATCGCTGATTAATGCTGTTATCAGTTTACAGAATCAACGCTTAAAGAAAACAGCTTATTTGGTAGTTAAAGATCGATCGATTGAGTTGGAAGTAGCACGTACACCAGAGTCACAGGCACGGGGGTTAATGAATCGATACGATCTAAACGGGAAGGGGATGTTATTTCCAGTTCAACCACCGAAAGTTGTGTCGGTGTGGATGAAAAACGTTAGAGTGCCTCTGGATATTGTTTTTGTGCGGCAAGGGCGAGTGGTTGCGATCGCACATTCTACACCTCCTTGTCACCAGGAGTCCTGTCCGATATACAAACCGCCAGTTCCCGTTGATGCGGTAGTTGAGTTACCTGCTGGTATGGCAGGTAAGCTTGGGTTATCAGTAAAGACAGCACTAAGATTGAGAAACAGTGATTTTTGTTCCGGAATGCAAACAAAGGCGATTGCACGAAGCGCACCAGCAACGCCGAGCGTACTTTTTTGTTCCAGCCAAAATAGGCGATCGCATTCCGAAAAGAATCACCTTTGATACAAAGCACGAGTAAAATCTAAAACTTCTCGTTTACGTTCCTCAGACAAATTCCCGATCGCAGTTACAATCTGTTCTGATACTGATAGCCAACTCTTAGTTTTAGCCTTCCAAACCACTATAAATTGATGAAATGATAGCGGACAAATAACTTCTGTTTCTCCTTCTTGGTTAGTAAACTCTACCTCATATTTATCATCAGCATAACAATCCACAATTGCTCCTCGCACTCCCGCCAAAAGATTATACTCAGGCAGATTAACCAGCAATTCAATTACATCAAATAATTCTGGTTCAATCATCTTCGCCTCCGTTCGAAAAGCGTTAGTATGTATACTATAGAGTATAATTGTCTTTACTACTGACATACCGCACTAATCGCGCCTCAAGTTTCCATTCTTCCCTTTCTCATTCCTTACTCTTGCAATTATGGCACCAACTTTTCCAGGCATGAACCCATATTTAGAAAACCCATCTTTATGGTCAGAAGTTCACTCCTGGCTAATTGTCGAGCTAGCGCGTTATCTCAATCCCTCACTCATACCCAAGTATCGAGCCGCCGTCGAAAAACGGGTTTATTTAGATGCTTTACTGGTTGGTATTCCAGATGCTTCTATTTTTGAACAAAACCCTAAAAATGAACCAAACTCTGTTACTACAACTGAGGTTTTAAGCAAGCCAATTCGGGTCAAGCTACCCTTGACTGAAGAAATCACCGAACGCTATTTAGAGATTCGGGAAATCAAAACTGGGAAGGTAATAACGGTTATAGAACTACTTTCACCCAAAAATAAACGAATTGGTGAAGGTCGAGACAAGTATTTAACTAAGAGACAAAAAGTTTTAAATAGTGCCACTCACTTAGTTGAAATCGATCTGTTGAGAACGGGGAACTTTATGCCAATGGCAGAAGCAATTCCATCAGACTACCGCATTCTAGTCAGTCGGGTAAATCTCCGTCCTGAAGCTGAATTATACCCATTTAACCTGCGCGAATTAATTCCCCAATTCTTGCTTCCTTTGCAGTCAGGAGATGAAGAACCTGTTGTAAATTTATCTGAAGTTTTGAGACAAGTTTATCAGGAAGCAGCTTTAGACTTAGCGATACGCCTAACGGCACGCTGCGCGAACGATTATTCAGTGCAGCCTGTTCCACCGTTGAGCGAGACTGATTTTCAGTGGGTGCAGTCCTTGATGGAATCATAGGATATGGAATATTTGGAAAAATTAGAAGAAAAAATCACTAATCCAACAGATGAATAAATTTTCCGAAGCCTTATCTCGCCTCGATAGTTTCATCCAACAAAAAATGCAGGAGTATCGTACTCCCGGTTTAGCTATTGCCATCACAAATCGAGAACAATTGCTGCATATTTCCACTTACGGAAAAGCTGACATCGCCGCCAATATTCCCGTCACTACCGAAACTTTATTTCCCATCGCTTCAATTAGTAAATCTTTTACCAGCATCGCCTTACTTCAATTACACGAAGCCGGACAATTAGACTTACACGCACCCGTCATAACAATTCAAAATTCAAAATTCAAAATTCAAAATTAATACCATCTTTAGGTATGATAAATACCGAACCAGTAATTACCAACGAAGCGCAAAACCGACTAGCAGTAGGCTATCAACGTTTTTACGATGACCGTCCTTTCTCGCGCAATTACCCGCTTGTACCTGCAACATGGTTGGAATATGGTGCTGGTGATGGTAGTATTGCTTCTACACCTGCGGATATGGCAGCTTACGTGCGAATGCTATTAAATAAAGGACGTACACCATCAGGACAAATTATTTCAGAAGATAGTTTTAATTTAATGATTCAGCCAGTAATTAAAATTGATGATTCATCAGATATTTTTTATGGCTATGGTTTAGCGATCGGGAATTTTAATAACCGCAATTATATCTTCCACGATGGCGGAATGATCGGTCATCTTTCCAATATTACGATCGATTTGGATAATGGCTTAGGAGTCGTTGTCTTATGCAACAGACCGGGTAATCCTTTTGAAATATCTAAACAAGCACTGCAATTAGTTGAATCTGCATTTAACGAAAGAGAATTACCTTCATTACCTGCGATTAATAATCCTACAGAGATTGACAATGCTGCTGATTATGCAGGTAGTTATTTAGGAGATAATAAAGAGCTTACTTTAATAGCTGAAAATCAACATTTAATTTTATATTATAATGGAATTTCCATTATTTTAGAACGGGGTTATGGGGATAGCTTTTATGTCAATCATCCCGATTTCGCCCTTTTCCTTTTAACTTTTAAGCGGTCGGATAACCAAGTAGTAGAAGTGTTTTATGGGTCTGAGTGGTATGCGAGCGATCGCTATACTGGGCCAAGGAGTTTTGATTATCCTTCCGAATGGTTAGTTTATACAGGACATTATCGTTCTCATAATCCTTGGTATCCTAATTTTCGCATTATTTTGCGTAAGGATAAACTGTGGATAATTTATCCAGTTTGGGGAGATGGAGAAGTATTAGTACCGATGGGAAATGGTGTTTTCCGAATTGGAGAAGATGAACGATCTCCCGAACGAATCAAATTTGATAATATTATAAACGAGCGAACGTTACGTGCTAATATTTCCGGTTGTGATTATTATCGTACTTTTAACGCAGAATAACTAGCGATGAATATCTTTGCTTTTCTTACCAAATAGGTTTAAATAGAAAATATGAGCTACCAATAAATTGCTTAAAAATGACAACAACAGATTGGAAACCCCAGAAAACTTGGCTTTTTGCGATCGGAATCTTAGAATGGGAAAACTCTGATGTTTGGCCCGGTTTTACCGAAGCTGTGGCAGGACGTTTTGACGAAAAATTAGTAGAATTTTTCCGGGCGGCGGGACTTCCAGAAGAACAAATTATCTATTTACAAGATAGCGAAGCAACTATAGAAGCGATTCAAGATAATTTAACAGAACTGTTAGCCAACACCGGAGAAGATGACTTATTTATTTTATATTTTGCAGGTCACGGTGATTGGGATAGCGATACGGGTGAACATTACTTTATTAATTATGATGCTAATGGAGAAGACCGCGATAATTATTGGTCTATTTCTAGCATTTTTGATGACATTGAGGATAATTTTAATGGCTCAAAAGTGTTACTTTTAGCTGATTGTTGCTATTCAGGCGGGTTAATTGACGAATTGAAACGGCGAGATAGCGAGATTTCTTATGCTTGTATTAGTTCTGCCTATACTCATAATACTTCAACAGGTGATTGGACTTTTACAGAATCAGTCTATAAAAGTTTGTTGGGCGACTCTGTGGTAGATTTGGATGGGGATGGAGTAATTACGCTGTACGATTTAGCACGTTATGCTGAATTAGAAATGGCATTTATTGAGGAGCAAAAATCGATGTTTCTCACTACTAACGATTTTGATAGCCAAATGGTTTTTGCTAGCGTTTCGGATGAGATAGAACCGATTGAAGGTAAGCGGGTAGAAGTAGAATATTCAGATGATTGGTATAAAGCTAAAACTTTAGAAAATAACGGTTCAGAAGTGAAAGTTTTATATATTGATGACCAATCAGAGGAATGGGTAGAAGCGGAACGCATTCGTCCTTATTCACCTGATATGTTTGCAGTTGGTGATGAAGTAGAAGCTCAATCTGGTGAAGAATGGTATCCAGCAAAGGTGAAGAAAGCTTGGTATGGGTTGCATTTAGTTAGTTATGATGATTACCCGGACATTTGGGATGAGTGGGTAGGGTCTGATTATATTCGACCTCGCCAGTAAGTATGTAATTCAAAATTCAAAATGAAGAAATACGAAGATTGCAAGTATCCTAATTGTTGAAGTTAAGGAAATTACAACCAAGTTATAGCAACTGCCAAAGCAATTAAGACAGGATAAATTGCTCAACTCATTGTTTTTCTTGCTTTTCCCTTCTGCCTTCTGCTATAACTCTCGCAAAATTGTCTCAAACTTAGCCTTTAAATCAGGGATATTTTGCTCAACTACTGCCCAAACAATTTCCAAATCTATCTTAAAATATTGATGTGCTAAAATATTTCTCATCCCAATCATTTGACTCCAGGGAATATCAGAATATCGCTCTCGTAAGTTAGCCGATATATCTCCTGCTGCTTCGCCCATAATCACAATTTGGTACAAAACTCCACTTTGAATTAATGTATCTTGGGCAAATGCTTGCTTTCCACCCACAGTGTATCGCTCGATTTCTCGAATTGCTTGCAAAATATCTTGCAATCGTTCGCTGTCACTTCTCACAACGGTACAGCCTTTTCTAAAATCATATCTCGGTAATTTTCTTTTAACCCTTCTTCAGTAAAAATATATAATTCAAATTCCAATAATTTTCTTAAATCCATCAACAATCCCCCTTGATCTAATAAACTGCGTCCTGATTCCAATTTGACTAGAAAATTAACTTCCTTGTCACTTACTCCTCCCTCTGCTTGGGTTAAGCTGAAAACTCGTAAGTTAGAAGCTCCATATTTAGCAGCTAATGCTAAAATTTCTGGTTTATGAGTTTGAATTTTTACCCATCGACTGCGAACAATTTCAGATGGGTTTGCTTGTTGCGCCATCTGTTGCAGATGCGTTGCTAAATGGAGTTGTTCGTCAGGAGTCAGCGTATCAGCTTGTCCGATTAGTTGATTGAGTAATTCCTGGGTCATACTTCAACCTCATTTTACCTGCTTAGTTCGATCGCTACTGATTTCACTATGACAGTTTATGCTAATTATTGTTACATATTTTAGCATCACCGTTCTAAAAATATCCTTTCCGAAGATTGATTTGGCAACTGAAGTTGTTGATTCCAACTCTGTGCTGACGCTAAAACTCTAGAAGAATTTGGGAGAACTTTTGAAATTTCAGCAGCTATTTTATTCTCAGCAACACTTTTACCAACAGCTATAGCTATTTTTGGTATTTGCTCCAAGTATTTATAAGGTAAACAGCGCACGTCATCCACAGCTAAGTAAATCGTTTTGACTTCTTGCTGTCTAGATAATGTTAGCATAGAAAGCACTTCAATTGAGTTAGTTGCAATTACTGCTTTTTCTATTAATTCGCTTTCTCTTCCACCCGTTCCTATCCAAAAACAACCTCTTCTCCGATGAATACCAGGAACAATTTCCATGCTACCATCATTTTTCATATAAGCCGCGCCAGTAATGGTATTACTTTCATCAAGAGAGCGATACAATAAAATAGCATTGGCATGGCAATCGGCATAAATAATGCCTTTTTCATGTAACGAATTCACTATTTCAGGAGACAGCTTTTTTGTTTTAGTCAAATATGAATATACTCGTCGCCATTGACTATCATCTGGTACAGGTTGCACAAACTGAAAGTGAATTTCTTTCTCAAGAATAGCTGATGTTTTTGTTTGAGCATATCGCGCCGCCGCTGACAGTATTTCGCTTTGTTCAAACCGTTCTTGCATCCATGCTATTGTTCGCTCGAAATTGTAATTATTCGCTTGCATTATTAAATCGATCGCACCATAACTTTCTCGCTTTTTTTCATTCAAATAAAACCAATTATCCTCAATCTTGATAATGCTTTTACCCCGTCTCCAAATACCTGGTTTTCCCGACACCGAATCAAAACCCAATTCCCAAGCTACTGCTTCTAAAGACGGTTCTCGTTCAACTAGAAGACGGCGTTCTAATTTTTGTCGTTCTCGTTCGCTGGATATCGCTTTTGAGCGTTCTTTTTCATTTTCTTGCAACAACCACTGACGATGAACTAGCTGGTGATTGATGATGTCTAAATGGGGTGTTAGGAGTGCGATCGCTTTTTCTCTATAACTAGCAGCATTTTCACCTGCTACTGGTAAAGGTAGCAGCTTTTCTAAGTTTATTTCTAAAGAATCTTGATTGACAGCTTGATAATATTTCTTAATTTTGGTATGTTTAGCTTTAGAACCTTTAATCCCTCGTTCTATCCCCAACTTAGCAACAGCAGCAGCATAGCTATCTTGAATTTTAGATAAGTTGTTCCTACTACCACCAAATTCTGTTTGATAATAACTCAGTTTTCCATCTTCAGTCAAAGGTATCCACAAACAATGGATGTGGGGAGAAGCTTCATCCAAGTGCAAAGTAGTTTGGAGAATATGGTTTTGCAGTCGTTCATTTAACCATTGATTACTAACTTCCTTCCAAGCTTCTAAACGTTGAATATCCCACTCACCATAAGAGTGAAGAGAATTAGGGCGAAAGTATTCAGGTGAAACTCCTAAAACTATTTCTACCGCAACAACCGCATTTTTCCTAAGTTTTTGATTGCCAACTTTTTCTAAAGCTAAATTCACCGTACCATCACTCGTTCCCTCCCCAGCAAGCAGAACTACCCCACGCGAAGGATCGGTATTAGGTGTATTAAAACTTCTGATGTCGTGACTTGCTGCTACGCCAAGCGACTTCCAACTTTTCAGCTTTTTAACTCTGAGCGTTGCTTGCGGTATCATGGTTGGATAGCTATTAGTTAATCTGTAGCGATCGTTGCTGCTATTTGTCGGCTATTCGTTCTATATTCACAGTAGTTACTTCTCCATTTTTACCTTTGATTAAGTAGGTAAGCGTTTGGCGATCGCATTTACTATTAGCACAGCTTACTTTGTCAGGTTGTTTTGTTGACTTAATGGTAATTGTCTGAAAACGATTATGTAAGCGAGAAAAATTGGATTGTCCGCTTATTATGAAATACATAACTACAATAGTTGGCGTAAAAATATACGCCATAGTAGCCAATAAGCTGGAAAAATGATGCAATTCAGGGCGAAGTTTGGCGTGTTGCGTTCTTAGATTAGACTGCGCCAAATTTGTTAGTTCTGTTTCTAGTGCGGTTTGATCTGGAAACCTATCAAAAATTAAATCTAGTTCCGTTCCTAAATGAGTTGGCAACATTTCAATTGGTTTCCATTCACTACTGACAGGGAACCCTCTTATACCCAGTTCTTCAATAACTTTTCGTAACTCCGTTCCTTTCACTTCATCTGGAATGAAGTGAATACTGTATTCCGTTCCTTTGTAGCTTTCTCTTAACTGAAATATCGGCAAAAAATCTGGGTATCTCCATTTGGCTTCTTCGTAGCGATCGAGAACAGTTTCCCACAAAGCTTTCAAGGAAGCTTCGTCACCATTTGTCCAGGTTAATTTTTTAACGTCTGTCATAGCTTAAACAAGTGAATTACTAACTACCTAGCGCAATTAGCTGCAATTTATTTATTCCATTTTGAAATATTAGCTTAGCTTGAGCCATGCACTTAAAGGCATATTGTCGTAATCTATAATTACTTGGTTTCCATACGTTCAAAGATTGAATCGCTTTCTATCTAACGGCGTAGA
The DNA here is from genome assembly GCA_964546365.1 of uncultured bacterium. Taxonomy (GTDB): domain Bacteria; phylum Cyanobacteriota; class Cyanobacteriia; order Cyanobacteriales; family Aerosakkonemataceae; genus DATNQN01. Next base: position 52,571 of record CAZJJR010000006.1, read on the forward strand.
CATGAAGTAAAAATGACTCTTGCCTAACGAATAAGCCTGATTCTCGCCGAAAATTCTCTCAAATTCGAGAGCTAGGCTAAAACCTCTGAAAAACATCAATTTTTTTAAATAAGCTGCCGAAAGTACAAAATTAATTGCCAAACAGTAAAGTCCGCCTGGTGAAAGACGATCGCAGATAAACACAGGGGATACTTTGGGAAAGTAGTGGGAAAACTTGAAAAATTTAAATTAAGAAGGTGTTTGGATGTCAAAAGAAATCCCAATAATATTAGATGCAATACTGGCTTTAGATACCGGAGGCGAAGGTAGTAAATTCATTTACTCTTCAATCTCTGGTGAAGCACATAGCGGCTTTATGGAACCAGAAGTAATCGAAATCACCCAATCTTCTCAAGAAGAATTTCAAACCTTAAAACTGTCAGTAGCAGAACCAGAAGATACTTGCTGGGTAGGCTATAACGGACAGTATCACGCTGTTGGATATTTAGCAAAAACTCAATTTTTAGCTAACGACAGATTAGCAGAATCTAAAGTAGAATCTGCTACCTACAAAGCACTGGCAGCTATTTGGGTAATGGCTTTAAAATTGAAATTGAAAGAGCGATTTAAACTAGCAGTAAAAGTAGTGCTACCCCCCGGCGAGTTTGCCGATCGCGAAACGTTTCAAACCAGACTCTTATCCCAAGCAAAAAACTTCTCCGCCCCTTCTGGCAAAATATCTGCGGAAATCGTCCACTTTTAATGCTTACCGGAAGGTGCGAGAATATATCTCAATTATTTGGATGCTAACGAAAACGCACTCAAGCGCAAAACCATTGCTATTGTCATGTTAGGACATCGGAACGCTTCGGTGCTGGTGTCTCGACGCGGTGTGCTGAAAGAAGGTTTAACCAGCAATTTGGGTTTTCAGCAGTTGGTACGTTCAGTTCAATACCGCTGTTCCAATCAAACTAGCGATCGCCTGACACCTGCCATAGCTCGTGCTGGCTGGGAGATCGATCTAACTGAATTATACCCCTTAACGCTTTCTTCTAGCGAACGGGAACGCACTAAAGAAGTCGAACAAATTGCTTTAGCAATAAAAAAAGCTCAACCCGAATATTTCAACGCCTTGCAATCTTGGCTGATTAATACAGTGCCATTTGATACTTCAGAAATCGTATTTTGCGGCGGCACTGCCGATTACTTGAAACCAAAACTTTTTGAAGTATTTAATCGGTTTGATTTAACCTCGCACGCTAATACCAAAATCCCAGCAGAGTTAGACAGTTGCTATTTAGGTTCGCGCTTGTGTGATGTCTACGGATTGTATCGGTATTTGAAGCTTTTTACTAGCAGCTGACGGGCTGACAACTATGGCTGAAAGCTTGACAGGCATTGCTTTTCAACTCACTCACATCTGAAAACATAGCCCAGAAATCTTGTAGTCAACAACGAACCCATTAGGCTTGTAGCTACTCTTACTTGAGAATAGTGTCAATAAAGCCGAAAAATGAGTGCATTTTTTATCAAAGGTGACGTGGTACAACACATAGTGTACAAGGGTTTCAGCGATACTTGTCACCCCCGTCAGTACTAGCAGTCAGATGACGGCAACAACAGTTAAGTACTAAATCCCCTTTTTTGTGCTAGAATGCCTACCCAATATAGTATGCCATCTGAAAACTACAATCTATGAGTTACGAAGAAAGCACCGCACTTACGAAGGAAGGGAACCTTGAGGGGCAATCTGTACTACAAATGGGGCGTAAAGTCGCACTGCGAATTCAACCGTTTCCTTTTGTAACTACACCTTCTTCTGCAAAAAGAGATGGAGACGATGCAGATGATTTTGAGCCAACTTTGCCAGACGATGATGAAATAGAGGAAAGCTAGCCCTTAACAAAGGCTAAAATCATACAATAGTTGCCAATCTTTTCCTCCTCTGTAGGGCTGTGAGATTGGCATGATAAGTTATGTGAAAATAAAATTTTTATGTACGGAATAGAATATTTAATATATCCATACAAAATCAACGATTTTGTGAAAAATTTTTTAAATGAGAAGTCTTTACACATATTAGGCCATTCCAAGAAATTTTCGGAATTGTTCACTTGGAACGATGTTAATTATTTAATCAATTACGGTACACTTGATTATCCTCGTACAAGGTTAGCCCTCGATAAGGAAGTATTACCTCAAGAAGCTCTAGAAAATATAGATTATTGGCTTAGGCAGGGAGCAACACTCATAATTGATCATTTAGAAAAAAAACATCCAAAAATTTATGAATTTTCTGCCTATTTACACAGAAACATCAATACTAATATCCAAATTAACTGTTATGTATCACAGCCCGGTAAGCAAGGATTTGATTGCCACTATGACACCCATGATGTATTTATTATACAAATACAGGGCAAAAAAACATGGTTTATCAGTGAACCTACTATAAAATACCCCCTAAAACGGCAAAAGAAAATTACTACAACACCTCCCGAAAGCCCGTATTTAGAATGCTCCTTGGCTGAGGGTGATGTTCTCTATATTCCTAAAGGTCATTGGCATTATGCAATAGCAGTTGAGCCAAGTATTCATTTGACTATAGGAATTTTGAGTAGAACAGGCATAGATTTTTTAAAATGGATGGTAGATGAGCTACGTGATGAAGAATTGTTTCGCAAAAATCTGCCAATAGTTTTAGCTGGAGAACAAGAAATAAATTATGTTGATGAAAATTTAAAACAACAAGTTAACCAAATAACAGAGAAATTAATAGAATACCTCCAAACCAATCAAAATATAGTAGAAAAGTTTATAGAGTATTGTATTGCATCTGACAATATTGGAAAAAATTTACAGCTTCCTTATCAAGCCAACATAGAGCATTACATTACCGAAAAAACTAAATTTCAGAAACCGCTAGGACAAAGAGCTTTTATCAAGTATGATGAAGCAAAAAATTCTATAGTTGTAACTGTTCGAGGCAAAGTATTAACTTTTGATAATTCTTCTAAAGATCTAATAAATATGTTATTTTTGGCTAATAATTTCTCTGGAGAAGAGATATTAAATAATTGCCCTAACTTTACGTGGGAAGAGATAAAAGTTATATTAGTTTCATTGTATGAAAATAGGTTAATCTTTTTAAAAGATTGCTCATAGGAGGTTGTTATGTATAAATATCACATTATTGTCTGTAATAAGCTGAGGGAACCAGGAAAGCGTGTTTGCTGTGGTCAAATGGGAGACCAAATTCATTCGCTATTTATACAAGAACTCAAAAAGCGAGATTTATGGGGACTTGGAAAGGCAAGATCTCAGTACAGTAATTGCCATAACTTCTGTGAGCTTGGTTCGTCAGTCGTTATCTATCCCGAAGGGGTATGGTATTCAATCCAAGATGCAGAAGAAGACGTTGTTGAAATTATTGAGAGCCACATTATGAGCGGTAAGCCTGTTGAAAGATTGCTAATGAAGTTTCCGCAGTCATTCATGGAAAAAATTGTTAAATAAAGGATTAGTTTAAAATGAATAGTGTAGATGAATGGTTTGAGCAAAATACCCTTTGGAAAGATTTAGCTCCAACAGTAATGATTCCAGAAAAACTTTGGAAAAGAGTTGTAGACGAAGTTTCAGGTATATTAAACTTAGTGAAGCTTCCTGAACAATCCTCTATTCTTGATTTGTGTTGCGGTAATGGCAGACATACTTTAGAGTTCGCAAAGCTAGGTTTCTACGTTACTGGTGTAGATCGAACAGAAATTTACTTGAATGAAGCTAAGCAGAAATACCACAATTCTGGTATAGAAGAAGGGAAGGTAAGTTTTATTCAGAGCGATATGAGAGAATATTGCCAATCTGACCATTTTGATATGGTAGTTAATATGGGTAACTCATTTGGCTATTTCGTAAATAAGGAAGATGACAAAAAAGTTTTGAAGAATGTATATGAATCACTCAAACAAGATGGTTATTTACTTATCCAAATAACAGGTAAAGAAGTTTTAGCAAAAAACTTTCAACCAAAAAATTGGTATCGAGAAAATAATAAAATAATTATGCTTCAAAAAAAAATTATTGATAATTGGTCTTGCATGGAGCAAGCGTGGACTGTTATAGAAAATTTTGAAAAAAGAGAATACATAGTTAAATCTCGGATATACTCTGCTGTAGAACTTGCTTCTCTTGCTCAAGAATGTGGTTTTACTTCAATCCAAGCTTTTGGTAATTTTGATGGTTCTGAGTATAATCAAAATGCAAAAACTCTTATACTTATAGCTAAAAAATAAAATAGCTCGATTACAGTCTTCCTACATACGCTAAGCGAGTTAGAATTGCCCTTTTGTAGAACTACTTGTAGTTGTTAGGATTAGGATTTGAATGCTAGCCAACTCCACCATAAAGCGGTAGTTGCGGCGCTGTTCAAATGCGGTAGGTGCAGTTAATAGTTCGAGCATTGTTCTACAATCCTTGGTGAGTATTTAATCACTTGGGCGGTTGGTAGCCGCCCTTTTTGTTTTTGGGCAGTTACAACAAACGGTATTAACTCAGCCATTGAGTAGATATCACCGTTTGTTTTATATATCTCTATTGTCTACCAAGCTATCTCTATTGTCAACAAAAGAAGGCATTATTTAACCGGAAAGTGTCACAACAACTGGCACATTTTAGCTATGAAAAAAGCCCCATTGAGGGGCCGATCGACAATCCTATTGGAATCAACTGCACTACTTAAGTAGATTTCTGTTGCTTCTGTTTAGCCCGGTACTCACGCTGCTTTAAACGTTTGTACTCGCGTCTGGCATCGGCATTTTCAGCTTCATACTTTCTCGAAGCCCGTTTTAGCGCTTCCTTTCCTGACTCTGTTTCGGCATAGCGCTCTTGGGCTTCCCGTTGGGCTTCCTTACCTTTTTCGGTTTGGCGATACCGTTTTATCGCCTCTCGTTGAGCATCTGTCGCCATATCTTCATCCATATCCATATTTATATCTCTATAGTCTTCTAAATTTATTGCCAGTCTAGCCTGTAGTTCTAGATTATCCCCAGATTGCGATCGCCAACCTGTTGACAATAGAGATATATTAGTAGACAATAGAGATAGAGAAGAGAAAAAACCCAAATAAATACGCTTGGGTATCAAGCGACTACCAATCACCAAGACACCCAAGCGTCAGCCCTACTAATAAATAGGAGCAATCCCAATGGTAACAGCACTATTCGACCAAGAAATTTCTCACTTAGAAGCTCAAATCGCCGCGTTAAAAGAAGCTGAGTCTATAGCGACTTCGGGACTAGAAGCACTCTCAACAGCAGTAGACAAAGTTAAACAGCAGCTAGCGCCCGAACGCATTTCAACACTCAAGGAAACTCTCAAAGAAGCCATACTCGATTTATTTCCCTCTGATTCTTCGATCGCATCAACAGCAGAATCATCGTGGGTGATATCTGATGAATTCACTCTCTGGGTAGGTGATAACCAGAAAGTAACCGTCCAGTACCATGCTGGCGAACCGGGTGATTTGACCCATCATTTTGAATTTTTTGGCCCTATTTCCGAAACAGGTTATCGTTCCGATTTTGTCGCCCAAACGCTTGCCCAAAAACATCCCACACCTGTTAACTACGCCCAGGAACAAGCGAATAAATTGCATAGTGAATGGTTGAAAAAATTAGAACGTACTCCCAAACACGATTTCCAGCATGGTGACAAAGTGCGGGTGGTGAAAGGTACAAGTGAAGGGCTGATAACAGAAATAACTTACCTAACTTATGGCACGAAGCATTGCATAGTTACTCAACAGGGACATTACGCGCCTAACGAGTTAGAAAAGGTTACTGATTCTGAGTCGATACCTGCACAAGAATCAACTCAGCCGATTACTGAAGTATCATTAGCAGATGAAAGTTGCGATCGCACACAATCAACACAGACAGACGCAACCCAAGCACAACCCTACATCGAACTGGTCAAACTTGCCGATGCAGTTGCATATCTAAAGGTGCGGAAAACTGGCGAAATAAAAGCAACTTACCTGGGATTCAAAAATAAAACCCGTGCGCTTCGTTGGGGTCAATGGTTAACTCTTTCCACCGTCATCGGTTGCGGTTTTGAATTAAGAGAAAACCCCAAGCATCTCAAAAACTGGAAATACGAATTAAAGGTGATAGGAATGCAGATGTCGAGTATCAACCGCTTGGCATCCTGTGACCTCACAAAAAACCCTCCTGGTGGCTACGGTGAAGCCCCGATGAGGCAACCAATACCAGCGCCCAAACCAACAGCCCAACCTACGGAATCTTTACCCGTGCAATCTCTCAGTGATGAGGAAGCGATCGCAGCTGGCGAGAAAGCAAAGGCTGATTTGGGATTAGCATCTGTTGAAGTTGCAAAGAAAGGCGATCGCGTTCGCATTAAAGCAAGTGGACTAGAAGCAGAAGTTTCCGTAGCAACTGAAAAAGGTGGCATTGTCATTACTTCCGAAGGAAATCGCTGGGTGTTGTGGTCTGATTGCGAGATTATCGAACGCGCCAACTAGCGAAAAATTCTGCCCCTAGCCAAAAGTTAGGGGCATGACAAACAAATTTTGCAGGTGACGAAAATGCAAGAATCGAAACTCATCAAAGCTGAAGTAGTACAAGTTACGCCAATCGAATTGAATGCAGCGCTTCCTGCGATCGTCGATCGCTACATGGTAGTTAGAGCATTTGCACAAAGCGTCCTGCAACCGGGAACTGACTACGGAAAAATACCCGGTTGCGGTGATAAAGATACCTTACTACTGCCAGGGGCGCAAAAAATACGCGACTTTTTTGGTCTGCACGTTGAACTTCACTTAGAAGAAAAAGTGCAAGACTGGACTGGTAAAGACCACAATGGCGAACCATTTTTCTTTTACCTTACCCGCGCTTCTGTTTATCGCAACGGACAACTGACGGCGACTGCCTACGGTTCTTGCAATTCCTGGGAGAAAAAATATCGCTGGCGGGAAGCCAAGCGCCAATGTCCTAGCTGTGGTAGTGAAGCTTTGCGGAAGAGTAAGAACCCAGGCGATGGATGGTACTGTTGGGCTAAGATTGGTGGATGTGGGGCAAAGTTTGGTGAAACAGATGAAAGGATTTCCAGCCAAAAGGTAGGACTAGAGCGAAACCCAGATATTTACGATTTGCCTAACACCTTAATCAAAATGAGCAATAAGCGAGCTTTCGTGTCGGGCGTTCTCTATGCTACGGGGTTGAGTGAGTTCTTTACTGCTGATATCGAAGACTTCGCTTCTGATGAACCTGTGCTGCCACCAAGCCAAAATCTAGATAAAGTAGAGGCAGTTCAGAAAGTGCGATCTGGGTGTAGCCCAGATCCGGTTTCACCGGATCGCTAATCAAATCCCTTAATTGGAGCGTTAAACAAGCTAGGGATTATGCCATTGAGAATATTGGTGTGGCAAGTTCCGAACAAATGACGATCGCTCAACTCAATGATTTTGCCAATAGGCTGATGGCGATCGCTCACCGATCCCCAGAGCATAAAGAACCCAAAAAGCCCTTTTACTAAGCTTTCCAGCAACTTCGATATTACAAAACACCACTTAGTAGTTCAATAGACCAGATCATATAACGTTATATGATCCTGGGTAGAGATAGAAGATGATGCACAAACAGGAATCAACCAAACTAGATATGCAAATTCGACTGGCTGTAATCAGTAATGCAGGTGGAAGCGGTAAAACAACTCTTTCAGTTCATCTCGCCTACGAAATGGCTCACCGTAAGTTTAACGTAGCACTCATGGATCTAGACCCCCAAGGGTCGCTCACTCTCTTTTGCGGATTAAATCCCCCAGAACCGGAAAATACACTCGCTGCCGTACTCAAAGATAACTTTGCTGGCAATTGGCCTTTGACTAAGTGCTGGGACGAATACACCAATAGAGTAGAGATTTGCCAAGGTGGAATGGTACTAACCCAAACAGCAGATGAACTGGTATTGCACAAGCGAGGAGCATATCTTTTAGGAGATTGTTTAACAGACCATCCACTCAGCCATGACTTAATAATCTTTGACTGTCCCGCTACCCTTGGGCCTTTACCATTGATGGCATTAGCAGCTAGCACTCACATAGTTATCCCCGTCCAACTCGAACCAAAATCAATTCAAGGTGCAGCCCATTTAATCGAGTGGTATTACTTCCATTGCAAACACCTGCGCTTAAATCCCACACCAGAAATTTTGGGATTCGTGCCAAATCAATACGACTCTCGACGTGCAGCCCACCGCCAAATTTTAGAGTCATTACCGCAACAGCTAGAAGCAATGAATATTCGTGCATTTCCAGCCATTCGGGATAGTGCTGAATTCGTGAATGCTAGCGGTCAAGGATTACCGCTACATATTTATCGTCCAACTCATGCAGCCAAAAGCGATTTCAAAGAACTTGCCGAACATTTGGCAAGTTTGATCAGAAAAGAAAATCAGAAAAAAAGTAAGAAATCAACATAATTTTTTAGCCAAAATCCACAATCAATATGCCTGCCCGTAAAGCCCCTGACATCACAAATTACTTTTCTGCTGCCAAACAATCCCAGCAGCTATCGGAAGCCGAAGCAGAAATTCAGCGCCTCAAAGCAGAAATCGAACAACTGAGAAATGCTGGTTCAACCGAATTAGAAGCTCAATTAGCCGCACTGCGTTCTCAACTAGAGTCTACTTCCGGCGTACTGTCAATTTCAATAGACCAAATACAACCGAACCCAGAACAGCCAAGACAGACATTTTTAGATGAAAGCATCGAATCGATGTCTCGTTCTTTAGACAAAGACGGACAACTCGAACCGATTATTTTGATCCAGCGGGAGAACTTGGTACTATTCGATGGTGAGCGACGCTGGCGCAGTGCTAAAAATTTAGGTTGGCAAGCTTTGCAAGCCGTAATCATTCCCGAACCTGCTGCTTTACACCGGAAAGCCCTAATTACTTCTCTGCATCGGGAAGACCTCAATCCTTTGGATAAAGCTGAGGCAATTGTACGGGAATTATCTGACAACACTGGTTTGTCACCGGGCGATATTCCCAGGACGCTTTCTACAGCAGTACGGCGACTGAACACTCAGAAACGGATGAATGCTGTGGCTGAATTAATTACGGCGACAACGGAGGAACAAAAAGAGGGTTTGGCTACTTTGGGGTTAAGTGATTCGGAACAAGTGATATTGGAGTCGTTATTGGATTTGCAACTAAATCCGGCTTCGGTTGATGCCAATATTTTCCCAATGCTGTCTTTAGCATCCGACCTCAAAGATGCGATTCGAGCGAAGGGATTGAAAGGAATTCATGCACTGACGTTGCAAAAATTGTCGGCTAAGAATTTGAAAAATTCTGAAGAAGAAGCTAAAGCAATTAGGGTGGAGACAACAGAACAGGTATTAGCTGAAAAATTATCTGTGGCTCAAACTAGGAAATTGGTAGCGGAAGTAGTAGCTTCTGCGGCGCAAGGAGATCGATCGCCCACAACCAAAAAAAAGCCCGTACCTGTTGCGGTTAGCAGTCTCAAAAAGCTTTCTTTAGATTCGTTGAAAGTAGCGGATGTATCGCAGTTGGTAGAACTGCAAGAAGTACTGCGTCAAAAGTTGGCAGAGATTGAAGCGGTTTTGGAACAGAAGTAGTTATTTGTGCGATCGCACAGGCGGCGACGCTCTCCGGTAGATTGGAGTTATTGGTCATACAGTGCAACCGCACACCAACAGATCGATTGCCAAACTGTCGCTACCTGAATTTGAATAGCTGCCAACTTATTTAGCGCGATCGCTTTTTCGATACATCAGGGCTAAGAATCAACAACTGCTCACCTAATGTACTTTCTTGAATCGCTATAACTGGAGGACGATCGTCCGCGTTTGCATTTGGAGGTAAGGCGGGAAATAGATAAATCCAACCACCACGTTCCATTAGTAAACGCCAAACTCTAGGCTGTGTTGGGTTATTAGTATTTGTTTGTTCTTTTCGGAATACTTTATTAAATAAACCTCGATCGCCAATTATTCGATATCCTTTTAGCGACGGATCTATAAATTCATTATCTAGCTTCCTTCCCAAGGCTAAACGGTTTTCAGGCGCAACTAGAGTAACAACAGGTAAAGTAGAATTTGGGCCAGCATCTCGTCGCGCATCTGCTGTTCCTTGGTCGCGGGCTAGCAAAAACAAAGCAATCAAAATCCCAACTACTATAATAATTTCATCTAAAAAACTTTGCCGGAAATTGATCGGCTCTAATTTGATAGCGCTTAATTTTTTAATTATAAATTCAGCCAATATTTGTAACCAACGAACAATCCTTAATGGTTTTGGTCTTTGAGTGGATGCAACGAGTTTTGCACTCCTTTGGTTCTGGTATTTATTTAATTGAGCGTTAATTCGCTCGATTACTTTTATAGTGAGCCAAATCAGACTCATTGCCACAAAAGCGATCGCAAATTGCAACCACTTCAGGATTTTGGCTATGAGAATGCTAACTAATTCGATCGACCAAAGAATAAGTTGGATGCCGATTAACGTAACTATGGCAACTACCACGGTTCTAGCAAATAGCCAGAAACTATCCGCCGATGCGAAACTTCCAAAAAATACCTGGATGGGAACTAAAAGAAATGATTGGGGTGGTAAGTCCAGAGTGGTAACTTCTAGCTGAAAAAAGTAGAAATACGACCAGCGATAAATCCAGCCAGTAAAGAAAAGTGCAGCACCCAGTAAACCAATAATGCTGGCAACTTTACCTAAAATATTAGGTTCCTGGGTAGGTTCGGGAGTTGGGGACACAAAATCACTAAAAAGGTAGATGAAATATAATAAATAAGTGTAGCTCAGTAAAAAGTTTGCCGAGGCTATGAAAGCTTTTTTAAAGGTCTTTGTTGTCGCACTCTTGGCGATAGCGCCGCAATTAGTTGGAGACACCGCCACCAGTCGGGATGTAGGGGTGCGAAATTTTACAACCCACATTCCGCACCCGCAACTGTCACACATCAATAAAAAGGGATTTAGTAGT
>CAZJJR010000007.1:0-31935 GCA_964546365.1 uncultured bacterium
TGCGGATAGAAAGGGCAAAAGATCGAGAACGGTTACAAAAAGTCAATGCTGCTCTGGAGTTAAAGTCACGAGAGTTGCAACACAAAGCTGAGGAATTAGAGGAAACTTTACAGGAGTTGCAACAAACTCAAACTCAACTAGTTCATAGTGAAAAAATGTCTAGTTTGGGCCAGTTGGTGGCGGGAATTGCTCATGAAATTAATAATCCGGTGAATTTCATTCACGGAAATATATCTCATGCGGCTAGAGATTTCCAAGATATGTTACATTTGCTGCATCTTTATCAAAGGCATTATCCAGATCCGGTGCCGGAAATTCGATCGGCGATCGAGGAAGTAGATCTGGATTTTGTAAGTGTTGATTTGCCGAAACTGATTTCTTCAATTAAGATAGGTGCCGATCGCATTCGGGATATTGTCTACTCTTTACGGAATTTTTCTCGTTTGGATGAGGCGGAAAGGAAACCGGTCGATATCCATGAAGGGATCGATAATACTTTGTTGATTTTAAACCATCGACTGAGGACGCAACCGAATCGTCCGGAAATTCGGTTGATTAAAGAGTATGGCAATTTGCCGTTCGTTGAGTGCTATGCGGGACAACTCAATCAAGTTTTTATGAACTTGATCTCTAATGCCATTGATGCTTTGGAAGAGGAACATCAGAGGGAAAAATCTACTACGAATAACCAACATTTCCCAACTATTCGTATCCGCACGGAATTAATAGATAATTGCCATGTTTCGGTGCGAATTAGCGATAATGGCTCTGGTATACCAGAATCGGTGCTGCCGCGAATTTTCGATCCTTTTTTTACTACTAAACCTGTGGGTAAGGGGACTGGTTTAGGTTTGTCGATTTCCCACCGAATTATCATCGAACAACACAAGGGTAAATTGAACTGTATTTCTGCGCCGGGGAAGGGTACGGAATTTGCGATTGTGCTACCGCACACGCTACGCGATCGAGATTCCGTTGCGACAGCCGATGTAATAGCGAAGAGGGAACGGTGAACGGTAACTAGTTAGTAGTGATACCTTAATAAATGGTGACTAGCGATCGATCGCTGGTAACTGCTTTAGCGATCGCATATTCTCAATTATGACTACTACCACTGACTACCTCAGCCATCTCAATATCAGTCAACGCCGCGCCGTGGAACATTTCTGCGGTTCTTTGCTAGTTGTGGCGGGTGCCGGTTCCGGTAAAACGAGGGCGCTTACTTATCGGATCGCAAATCTAATTTTAAAGCATCAAGTCGATCCGGAAAATATCCTCGCCGTTACTTTTACTAATAAAGCGGCGCGGGAAATGAAGGAACGGATCGAAAAGTTGTTTGCAGCCAGGATCGCGGAACGGGAAACTGGTAAGCCTTTGGAGTCCCTGTCACCTCAGGAACAAACGAAATTGCGATCGCAAGCAGCAAAAACATATATCAAACCATTATGGGTGGGTACTTTCCATAGTTTATGCTCTAGAATTCTCAGATTTGATATTGAAAAATACCAAGACGACAAAGGACGCAAGTGGACGCGCAACTTTTCAATTTTTGATGAGTCCGATGTCAAAAGTTTAATTAAAGATATTGTTATTAAACAGTTAAACTTAGACGATAAAAAATTCGATCCCAACACCGTGCGTTATGCCATCAGCAATGCCAAAAACCAAGGTTTAACACCTCAACAATTTGAACTAGACCAACCTAATTATCGCGGTAAAGTAATCGCCCAAGTTTACAGCCGATATCAAGCAGCGTTAGCAGAAAATAACGCCCTTGATTTCGATGACTTAATTTTGATTCCCGTTCAACTATTTAAACAAAACGAATCGGTTTTAGGTTATTGGCATCGCCGTTTTCAACATATTTTAGTAGATGAATATCAAGATACTAACCGCATTCAGTACGACCTAATTCGGTTATTAGTTACGAACGGAGAAAACCCCAAAAACTTCAAAAACTGGCAAAATCGCTCGGTGTTCGTAGTGGGTGATGTCGATCAAGCGATTTACTCCTTCCGCATGGCAGATTTTCGCATTCTGTTGGAATTTCAAGAAGACTTTGGCGATGGTTTGCCAGATGACGACACCCGCACGATGGTAAAATTAGAAGAAAATTATCGCTCAAGAGAAAATATTCTGCAAGCTGCCAATCACTTAATCGAAAATAACACGCAACGGATTGAAAAAATACTGCGTGCAACTAGGGGAGAAGGAGAACCAATTTTTTGTTATCGTGCTGATGATGAACTGGATGAAGCAGAATTTGTCATCCAACAACTTCGCCAATTAGAACGACAACAAGAAGATTTAGATTTAGGTAGTTTTGCAATTCTTTACCGCACCAATGCACAATCTCGTCCGTTTGAAGATGCGCTGTTGCGTTGGGGTATTCCCTACACGATGGTAGGGGGTTTGAAATTTTACGATCGCAAAGAAATTAAAGATTCTCTTGCATATTTGCGGTTAGTCGTCAATCCATCCGATACCGTTAGTTTGTTGCGAGTAATCAACACCCCTCGCCGGGGAATCGGCAAAGCTACCATAGACACTCTGATGAATGCAGCGCAAGAATTAGGCGTTCCTTTGTGGGAAATTCTCAGCGATGAAACATCGGTAAATACTATTGCGGGACGTGCTGCCAAATCAATTATCAAATTTGTCGAATTAATCGAGAAATGGAAACTACAATTAGAAGTACTTTCGGCATCGCAAATCGTCCAGGGGATCATGGAAGACTCTGGTTATATTGATGATTTGAAAAAGCAAGGTACTGACGAATCGGAAAATCGATTAGAAAACGTCTTTGAATTGTTTAACGCAGTACTTCAATTTGAAGAAGAAAATGACGAACCGAGTTTAGAAAATTTCCTCGCCAACGCTTCCTTATCTTCCGATTTAGATAACTTAGAAGAAGGACAAAAAGCCGTTTCTTTAATGACGCTGCACTCTGCTAAAGGATTAGAATTTCCAGTAGTATTTCTCGTCGGATTAGAACAAGGTTTGTTACCCCATGTACGCAGTTTAGACGATCCGGCTGGATTAGAAGAAGAACGGCGTTTGTGTTATGTTGGCATCACTCGCGCTCAAGAAAGATTGTACATCACTCATGCCAGAGAAAGACGCTTGTGGGGTAATCGAGAAACGGCAATTACTTCCCAATTTTTAGCAGAATTACCGAAAGATTTATTAAGTGGAAAAATAGGTACGACTATTCGCGGTGGCGGGACGAGTTTAGGGAGAAAATCACCAACACCAAAATCATCTGATGAAAGCAACGTTTCTGCTACTCCCGGACAAAATTGGAAAATAGGCGATCGCATTATTCACAAAACATTTGGTGTCGGTGAAATCAGCCATATTTTCGGTACGGGAAATAAACTTTGTTTGGCAGTCAAATTTCCCAGCGTCGGACAAAAAATCCTCGATCCGAAAATAGCGCCGTTGCAAAAAGTAAAGTAGTATCTTATTCGTTCGTAGTAAGGAATGCGAGTCCTTTCTTTGAGGACTGAAGTCCTCACTACGAACCATGATTATTACGAAAAGCTAAATTTCTCGCTAATAATTGATGAATAGTAGTAAGATAGCAAAAAATTATTAAATCAACTAACTACTATCTTTCCTGTCTTTCTACTTCATTAAATTTATCAAAACAAAATTCAGGAGTCATTCGCTGTAAATTCAGAATTTTTGTCTGTGTGACTGACGAATGAATAAACGGGTTCCGTGACCCTCACTAAATCGAAGATTTAGTGGTATTCAATTAGTGGCGAGTCTGAATCTCCCACTAATTAATTCTGACTCCTGAATTCTGGCTTCTGAATTCTTCTTAAAGAATATAAAATCGTGCAACGCCAATCTTATCAACAAATTACTCGCCGCAAATTCCTACTCAATTCAGCACTCACAAGTGGTGGAATTATTGCTGCTAACTTGTTATCAAAAAAGGGATTAGCGCAAGCGCCGGGAATCGTCGTACCGGAAAAGATGCGACCCCAAACACCATACGGTGTAGCCACTGGTGACATCAACGGTAACACGGCGGTAATTTGGAGTCGTTGCGATCGCCCTGCCAAAATGATTGTAGAATATTCCACCAGCGAAAATTTCCGCAACCTACAGCAAGTCGTTGGCGGCGAAGCTTCCCTCAATAGTGACTTTACAGCGCGAACTTATCTTTCCGACTTACCGCCAAATCAACAAATATTTTATCGGGTAATTTTTCAGGATCTTAGCGATCTAAATATGTACGGTTTTCCGGCAACGGGGACTTTCCGCACTCCACCAGAAAACGATCGCGATATTTTATTTGCTTGGTCGGGTTGCTCGATGGGTCAAGGTTGGGGTATAAATCCAGACCGGGGGGGTCTAACTATATATGAAACGATGACCCATCGAGCAACCCGACCAAGATTTTTTCATTCACTGCGGCGATAACGTTTATTTGTGCTGACGATCCGATTTTGCCAGAAATAAAATTAGCAGATGGTAGCATCTGGCGAAATATTACCACTCCCGCCAAGTCAAAAGTTGCGGAAACTTTAGCCGAGTTTCGCGGTAACTACATCTATAACTTATTAGATCGAAATATTCTGAATTTCAACGCACAAGTGCCGTTGTTAGTGCAGTGGGATGACCACGAAACTAAAAATAATTGGTATCCAGGAAAAATTTTAACCGACGACGATCGCTATCAATTAGTGAAAAGTTGCGATACCCTGGCAGCTAGGGCAAAACAGGCATTTTTGGAATATATGCCAATTCGCTTAAACGAAAACGATTCCCAAAGAATTTATCGATCGTTTAAATATGGCCCTAAATTGGACATTTTCATGCTGGATTTACGCACTTATCGAGGGCCAAACACAGCTAATCGCGATCGCACGGCTAGTGACAAAACCGCGATGATGGGAAGAGAACAACTGCGGTGGTTAAAAACTCAGTTGCTTCTCTCCAAAGCAACTTGGAAAGTGATTTCTAGCGATATGCCAATTGGTATTATCGTGCGTGATGGAGAAAAAGCATTTGAAAGCTTCGCCAATGGTGATGGCCCACCTTTAGGAAGAGAATTAGAAATAGCCGATCTGCTGAGTTTTATCAAGGAAAATAATATTAAAAACGTAGTTTGGCTAACCTCTGATTTGCATTATGCCGTAGCTACTTATTACGACCCAGGAAAAGCCAAGTTTACTGATTTTAAACCATTTTGGGAGTTTGCGGCTGGCCCGTTGCACGGCGGCGGTTATGGGCCGCAACCGATCGACAACACTTTTGGCCCCGAAGTCAAATATCAAAGCGCTATTCCCGGTATGAAACAAAACTTACCCCTTACGGAAGGTATGCTGTTTTTCGGTACAGTTAGAATTAACGGCAACACGGAGGTAATGACGGTTTCTCTGATTAATATGGAAGGTAGAACTGTTTACGACTTGGAGTTACCTCCAGAACTTTAGTTATTACTTTTACTCTTTTTTATGTTTTGTTTCATTACATAAAGAGCAGACGCTTCTACTTTTCTAAAGTTTAAATATCATTTTAACGTTACATTTCATTAGGTTACTTTTTCTATCATTTTTGAGGGTTGATGAGTTAATATATTCCCAAAGGTAGAACATGGAAGATAGAATCAATAGTTTAGTATGAATAATTAGGCGGTGCAAAATAATGTTTACCTCTACAGTGCGCTATTCCATAGACGTTATAAAAGATGAAGCTCGCCAACTAGTAGAAAAAGGTCTGGTTAGTCGGCAACAGCCCATTTATATTCTTTGTCAGTACATTCGTCCGGGGGAATGGCAATGTGTTGAGTGTGAATTAGAAAGTTGTGGATATTTGCTCAGAGATCGAATTTGCGATTTAGTGCCTTGTGAAATATGGAATGAAGATTAAAAGTTTTTTTGTAAATGGGGGAGCATCAAAATATCAAAAAATCATCAACGATCGGCTTTTGGTTGATTAATTTAATTTCTCAAAATCAAGAGGAATTCACTACCCAGTTTCTCTTGCTCGTGCCTACCTCCTAAATTAGGGTGCGCTCCGATCGGTCATCCTCTAATTTGGGAGGTAATACCAAATTCGGGTTAGCTATCCCTCTCTATATTTGGCGGTTGAAACCGCGACTATACAAACAAAGTCCGCCTACGCGGACTAAAGAATAAAAGGGGTATTTAAGTGGGATTTGGTATAATATCGGATCTGACTTTCATCTAGATAGTTAAGCCATATTTTGCGATCGTTTGCCAGATAATTTAAGTTTAGTCACTATCAAATCAGCAAAATAAAGTATAATTGAAAACCAGAAACGAGTGACTTCTTTCTCATCTTTAACTCAAACACTGTAGAAACGCTTCGATCGAATCTCTCTATGCCAACGGAAAACCGCAAAATTAAGTTGTAGCAATATTAGCGGTCAAAAAGGCCAAAGTAAAACACCGCTCGATCGAACAACATCAGGGAAAAGGTGAAGGAAAGCATATGAAACACTGGTGCTACTTCGTCAAGAAAAGGAACGCACTAATCTTTCAGCATAAATTTAAAAAAATTGCGATCGCTATTATTCTGGTTGGAAATGGATCGATCGCATTTCCGAGTCATCCCGCTTTCGCTCAAATTGTCCCCGATACCACGTTAGGTAACGAAAATTCTACAGTTACGCCCATTGATTCCACATTCGATCGCATTGACGGCGGCGCAACTAGAGGAAGTAACTTATTTCATAGCTTTCAAGAGTTTAACATTGACGAAGGACGATCGGTTTATTTCACAAATCCCGCAGGCATTCAAAACATTTTCAGTCGGGTAACGGGAACAAATCTTTCCCAAATTTTAGGAACTCTCGGCGTTACTGGCGGTAATGCCAACTTATTTTTAATTAACCCAAATGGCATCATTTTCGGGCAGAATGCTCGTTTGGATGTGGCAGGTTCATTTGTGGGAACAACTGCTCATGCAATTCAATTCGGGCAACAAGGTTTTTTTAGTGCTGCTGCGCCAAACGTTCCGCAAATCCTTACAGTCAATCCTTCTGCTCTTTTATTTAACCAAATCACTGGTGCGATCGTCAATCAATCCACCGCCGATGAAACGGGAATTCAAGTTCCGGCGGGTGCAAGTTTAATGCTAGTTGGTGGTGACATCACCTTAGACGGCGGTATCCTCCAAGCACCGGGAGGACGAATAGAATTAGGCGGCTTAGCAGACAAGGGAAGCATTCAAATTAACGGCGAAGCAAACAATCTCAATTTAACTTTTCCCGTCGATGTAAAGCGTGCAAATGTCTCTCTAGAAAATAACGCTCGCGTCAATGTTATTGCTGATGGTGGCGGAAATATTGCCATTAATGCTGACAATGTAAATTTAGCAGGAGAAAGTCAAATCCTAGCTGGAATAGGAGCGGAACTAGGTACAATTGATGCTCGATCCGGAAATATTGATATTAATGCCACTGGAACGCTTAGTTTAACCAATGTCAGCTTAATTTCTAATATATTGCAAGAGCAAGCGATCGGTAAAGGAGGAAACATTAATATTACCGTAGGATCGCTTTCTGTTACCGAGGGTGCAGAACTGCAAACTTTCACAAAAGGACAGGGAGATGCCGGAAATATTACGATTAAAGCCACAGATAATACGAGCTTTAATCGAGGTTTTGCTATCACTTTAGTAGAACAAGAAAGTATCGGTAATGCCGGAAATATTGAGATTGATGCTCGCTCCATTGCTATGAGTAATGGCGCACAATTAATATCTCTAACTAGAGGAGAAGGAAATGCTGGCAATGTCACTATTCGAGCAGAAGATGCCGTTACTCTAGATGGAATGGTAGAAGATACCGCTCGCACTGGAATTTCTAGTTTGGTGCAATCGGGTGGATTTGGTAAAGGCGGTAATATTACGATTCAAGGGCGAGCGGTTTCGTTAACAAATGGCGCTCTACTTAACGCTACCACTTCCGGACAAGGAGATGCCGGACAAATCAACATTCAAGCTACAGGTAAAGTAGTATTTGATGGCGGATCGATCGATTCTCCTTCAGCCATATCTAGTGCAGTAGCAGAAGGAGCAGTTGGTAATGCAGGGGGTATTAATATCAATGCCGGATCGCTATTTATTACTAACAATGCAGTTTTAGATGCTAGTACGTTTGGAGAAGGAAATGGCGGTAATATCTCCATTCAAGTCACTGATGATATATCCCTTGTAGAAGGAATCATTCAAACTGTAGTCGGAAGGGCGATCGGCAATGCTGGTAATATTGATATTCAAGCGAAGTCGCTTTCTGTAAGTCAGGGCAGTTTATTAATAACTCGAACTTATGGAGAAGGAAATGCTGGCAACGTGAACGTGAATGTAACTGATACTGCCACTTTTACGGGAGTCCCAATAAATGAAGACCCTTCCATAATTAACACATTAGCTAGCGGGATTTACAGCAATGTAGAGGATCTTGCGATCGGTGATGGAGGTAATATTAGTATCCAAGCTGGAACGCTGAATATTACCGATGGCGCTCAAATTAATGCTAGTACAATTGGTATTGGCAAAGCGGGAAATATTAATATTGTGGTGGGAAATGCACTAACGATCGCAGGAGAAAATGAATTTCCCAGCCGCAGTCAAATTACTAGCCGAGTTGGTGGATTTAGTCCTAATAATACAGTGCTATTTGCGGAAGGAAATGGAGGCGATATTACCATCAAAGCAGGATCGTTAGCAGTACTTGACGGCGCAACTATAGATACGATTACCTTTGGCTTAGGGAATGCCGGCAATATCGCTTTTGATGTGCGAGATGATTTTACTTTGTCAGATAGTGCGATCAATAGCCGCGTAGCAGTGATTGCCGAGGGTAAAGGAGGTAACATCAGCCTGCAAGCCGGATCGCTTTCCCTCAAGGAAGGAGCGGCGATTACAGGTAGCACGTTTGGCAACGGAGATGCTGGGAATATCGATATTTCAGTTCGCGATCGCATTTCTTTAACAGGGGTAAACGACGAATCTTTCAGCCAAATTACTACGGAAGTTGGTAGCGCTAGTACTGGTAAAGCTGGATACATTCAGCTAAAAGCGCGATCGCTAGAAATTACAGATGGGGCGCTGCTATCCTCTCGTACATTTTCACAAGGAGATGCTGGCAATATTTCCATTACAACAACTGACTCGGTTAATATTTCTGGAACAGCACAACCAACTTCCTCTGATTCGCTCATCAAAGGCATATCAAGCGGCATATTTACTAGTAGTGAGGGGCCGATCGTGAATAGTGGAATTGGCGGTGAAATTACCCTCACCACTGGCACTTTACAAATAAGTAAAGGAGCGGTTTTAAGGGCTAGCACATTAAGCGGATCTCCGGGCGGAAATATTGTAGTTAACGCCGATCGTTTAGAATTATCCGATGGAGGGCAATTACTCACCACAACTTTTAGCGATGGCAATGCTGGAAATATCACAGTTAAGGCAAATGAAAATATCCTTATTTCAGGAAGCGATCGCACATTTGCCGATCGATTAGCCCAACTACAAAATGTGCGAAATGAAGCCTCATCTGAGGGTTTTGAACTGATCAATTTAATCGGTCAAAGTCCCGCCAGTGGATTATTTGCCAACACCGGAAAAGATTCCACAGGTACGGGAGGAAACTTGACAATTTTTGCTAACCAGTTGACTATTGCAAATGAAGCCGCAGCCGCAGTTACCAGCCAAGGAACCGGAGGCGCAGGCACGTTAAAAATAACCGCTCCTATCTTGCAATTAAGCAATAGTAATTTAACTGCCGACACTCAAGAAAAAGGGCAAGGAAATATTGAATTAAATGCACAAAATATCCTACTGCGTCGCAACAGTTTAATTAGTACCAACGCAGGAAACACCACAGGCGGTAATATTGCGATCGATACGCAATTATTAACTGCCCTAGAAAATAGCGATATTACAGCCAATGCAGTAGCAGGTTTTGGAGGTCGAGTTAATATCACTGCCCAAGGCGTTCTTGGCAGTCAGTTTCGATCGCAACTCACCCCAAACAGTGACATCACCGCCACATCAGAATTAGGTTCGCAATTTAGCGGCGTTGTAGAAATTAATACCCCCGAAGTTGACCCCAGCGCGGGATTAATAGAATTGCCAGAAAATGTGGTGGATATCAATCGATTAGTTGCCCAAACTTGCCCAGCCAATCCTAACGAAAAAGGCAGCGAATTTTATATTACCGGACGTGCTGGTTTACCGCCTAGTCCCAATGAAGCCCTCAGCGATGAAGCAACTTGGGTAGATATAAGACCAAGTAATAAAGCTTCAAATAATCAAACTCAAACACCAATAAGCGATCGTCAATCCTCTCCTAATACTACCAAAATAGTCGAAGCTACAGGTTGGGCGATCGCACCCGATGGTAAGCTAACCTTAATCGCCAATTCACCTAATCCCACACCCCATTCCCCAACATTCACCCCCCCTTCCTGCCAAAACAAGTAAAAATTTAATTACGTAGGGTGCGTTAGCTTAAGCGTAACGCACCATCTCCAAACTGGTTCGTAGTGAGGACTTTAGCCCTCAATCTGAGGACTAAAGTCCTCACTACAAACTGTGATATTATTCCCAACAACTCTCATCGCCAACAGCGCCGTACCATAAGCAGCAGCAGTATTCACTGGCGGTAAAATAGGTACTTTTAAATAACGAGCGCGAATTGCCGTCCAAGTAGGATTCTTTGCACCACCTCCAGCAGTATAAACGCGACTTAAAGGTGTTGCACCCAATTGTTGCAACAACTGATAACCCCGCGCTTCAATCCGAGCAATACTTTCCAACAAACCATGCAAAAATTCCGCTGGATTTTCCGGTCGAGGTGATAACTTTGGCTGCAAATTCGGATCATTAATAGGAAAGCGATCCCCCGGTTTTAACAAAGGATAATAATCAAGCAAACTCTCTTTTTCTGCATCAATTTGTTTACTCAAATTCTCTAACTCACTATCAGTAAAAAACTGCCGCAACACCGCACCACCAGTATTAGAAGCACCACCAACTAACCATAAATCCGACCTCTCCCCCAACCCCTCTCCTGCAATGAGAGGGGAGTAATTCTCCCCCCTTCCCTGGTAGGGAAGGGGGGCTGGGGGGGTTAGATTTATTGGTAACCTATGACTGTAAATTCCATATTTTGCATCATCTACGCGAGTGCGACTCAACAATTTAATCACCAAAGTAGAACCCAAAGATGTACTAGCTTCACCGGGAGAAGTTGCACCGCTAGCAATAAAAGCCGCAATACTATCGGTCGTTCCCGCACAAACTACGCAATCTTTTCTTAAACCTAAACTATGAGCAATTTCCGATGTTACTTCACCTATCGGAGTTCCCGGTGCAACAACTTCCGGCAATTTAATTGATATTTCCTCCCAGTTCGTAGTGAGGACTTCAGTCCTCAAAAAAGGACTAAAGTCCTTACTACGAACTAGCCATTCCGGATAGCAGAGATTTTCTACATCGTAACCAAGTTTCAAAGCATTGTGATAATCGCTAATCCCTAATTTTCCATGTAATAAAAAAGCTAACCAATCTGCTTGATGTAGAAAATAAAATTTTCTCTTGTCCCCCCCTTGGTAAGGGGGGTTAAGGGGGATCTTTTCTAACCACCATAATAGTTTGGCGAGGGAAGAAGTAGCGCTGATTACCGTATGGTTTGGCGGGGCAATTTCCCTGACTTTATCCAACACTTCTGCACCCCGCGCATCGTTATACAAAAGCGGTTCATCAATTGGGTTGCCAGCAGCATCACAAAGTAGCACGGTAGAGGAAGTACCGTTAATGCAAATTGCTTTGATTTGCTCCCTTAATTGTTTAGGAATTTGCTGGATGAGAAAGAACAAAGCTTGCTGCCAAAGGTTTGCTAAATTTACTGAATTTTCAAATGGATATTGCGCTTCAACTTCGATAATTCTTGCTTCATTGATTACTATTGCCCGTGCGCCAGATGTGCCAAAATCGATGCCAAGGTACAGGTTCATAAGGTAATTATATGTAATCTATATAAATAGCGATCGCAATTTTTACCATAGCATAAGTTTAAATGCAATTTTTACATACAACAGATATCAGCCTTTGTGAATTACAAAATAAAAACTCGATTTCTGGTTACCTCACTTACTTGGAAAGCGCAGTCACATTTTAAAATACTAAAAAATATAGCCCCATTCAAGAGGCTATATCATCGCTAATTCAACGAACTACTGGAAACTAAAATTAATCTTCCACTATAACCAAATCGTCGATAATTTCTTGCGCTATTTCCTCTGGAATCGCCAAAGATTTTTGAAGCGCAATTAAAAAATTCTCTGATTCTTCAGATAAACTATCATCTACTAAAACTACTTCAACTGCTGATTCAAAAGCTGTTTCTACCAATTCATCAGAAATTGATGCTACTGCCGTATTAAACAAAACACCGATACCTTCTTCATCGTAAATAGAAGTAATATCATCCAGCACTTCTTGCATTTCTACCGTTGAATAGTTATCGAAAATCTCCAAACTAGATAGCATATCACTTAAATATTCCAAATCTTCATCATTCACGTCATTATTAGCAAACATTGCCACAAATACAATGGCAACTACTGCTTCTTCTGGGCTAAGCGTTTGTTCGCTTTGGCCCTCTGCTGAAAACACTTCTTCATACTTACCCTTACCCATTCCGCGTCACTCCTTTGGTTATGAACTCGTTATTTATATCAGCAATTATCAAAGGTTCTGTATGGAAATTAACAATTTTTTATTCTAATTTACAAAAAAAAGTATTTAATGATAATCAAAAGTAATTGACGAAGGCTTAAAATTTAATACAAATCTAATTTATATCAGCTTGTTTTAAACAAGTAAAGTAGCGACAGCTACACCACTACTCTATTTTGGAGTATCTCATTTCTTTATCTTAAATAGGATAATACCATTAGACATCTCTAGAAAAGATTGTAGAGACGTTGCATACAACGTCTCTACAATGGCTCTACGTAACGCACCTTTAATTTCCGGAGAGGTCTATTGTATGAATTGTTCCTACTAGCCAATTAATTCTTGAAAAGATGGATTTTTTCTAATTAAATCAAAACTAGTGTCGTTTTTGGCCTGATTTTTAAATCTTTCACGATCTATTTTGGCTGCTTTTTGTAAATTTTCTATTGCCATCTCCACATTACCTTGTTCGGCATAACAGCCACCTTTGTTATACCAAGCATAAAAGTTTTTGGGATTGATTTTAATTGCTTTGTCGCAAGATTCTATTGCTTCGTCGTAGCGTTTCAAATAACCTAAAGCTACGCCTCTATCTGTCCAAATAGTTGCATCATAAGCATAAATATTAATGGCTTTATCATAAGCTCCCAGTGCTTCTTCATGTCTTTCTAAATAAGCAAGTAATTTACCTTTTTCGTACCACATCAAATAAAACTCTGGCTGGAATTCTAATGCTTTGTCATAAGATGCGATCGCATCTTCATCTCTTTGCAAAGCCCTTAGCGCAAAAGCTCGTTCATACCAAACTTCCCAAAAATCTGGTTTAAGTTCTAATGCTTTATCATAAGCTGCAAGTGCTTCTTCATCTTTTTGCAGTTGCAGTAATGCCGACCCTCTCTTATACCAAGCTTGCTCAAAATCAGATTTAAATCGAATTGATTGGTCAAAATCGGCAATCGCTTCTTCATATTTTCTAGCTTTCATCTTTCCATTACCTTTTTCGTACCAAGCCTCATGGGGTTTTTGGGTAATTTTTCGGACTACAAAAGCCATAATAATTGCAACGACTAACAACAAAGCAGCCCATTTATTAAAAAGTTGATATCCTAAACTTATCATTAATGATGGGATACCAAGCCTTTGGGTAATGTAGAAAGCACCGCTTGCTAATGAGTTACTCAATGGTTCTACAAACCAAAGCAAACCGAACAGAAGAATAATGCCGTATTGGGAAAATTTTCTAGCTCTATTTTGTATTTCTGGGGGTAACCAAGGCTCAATGATACCAAACCCATCAAGGGATGGAATTGGCAATAAATTCAAGATCGCGACAAAAGCTTCTAAATAAATCAAAAATGCCAGAGCAGGCCAAATCCAGCTATAATCATTGATTGGTAGATCTTCTCCATTTCTACCAAAAGATATGACATCAGCGTTAGCTACAGATGGTGCAAAACCTAGCTTAAAAACGAGCGCTAATATTAACATTACTAGAATGGTAAATAATGGGCCGGCAGCGGAAACTGCACTTTTCCAAAATCGATTGCGTAAGCGATGATGATTGATATATACTGCTGCCCCTGGGAGGGGAATCCCCCCAAGTAATAAGAAAATTAATGGTAATACTAGACTTAAATTAAAATCGGTATATTTAAGCGGATTTAAAGTTAAATAACCTTTCTCTTTTACTGATGTGTCTCCACCCCAATAGGCAACGATCGCATGACCGAATTCGTGGAGACAAACCGACGCCAACCACCCAACACAAACGAAAATGGCAACTTGCAACATGATTTATCAACCTTTGCGGATTATGGGAGAATTCAGAAGTCAGAATTCAGGAGTCAGGAGTCAGAATTTATTAACGTAAATTGCTAGTTATAATCGATCCCCCCTAACCCCCCTTAAAAAGGGGAGAACCGGATCTCTTAGTCTCCCTTTTAAAAAAAAATGCAAGGGGGATCTAAAACGCCTAAACTCATAACTAGCAACTTGGGTTAGTCGTTAACATAATTCTGACTCGGAATCAAAACGGCTACCAGTAAATTTAAATTAAACAACGTTCGATGGTGGCGATCGCAGATTGTGAAAGCGCTGTCAAATCATAACCTCCTTCTAAACCAAACAGAATTCGACGAGTCAATTTCAAACAATAATCGGTAAATAACCCAAAATCTTCGGGTAGTAATTCAATACTAGCTAAAGGATCGGCGGCGTTGGCATCGTAACCAGCACTTACTATTAATAAATCCGGTCGAAAAATCGATAAAAATGGCATTACTTGCGATTCAAACGCTTGTCGGTAATCAGCTACATTGCTACCAGGCATCATGGGAATATTCAGCACGTTTTTATATTCTCCCCGTTCGTCTGCATATCCCGTACCTGGATAACAAGGAGATTGGTGCAAAGAACAATATGCAATTTTAGGATGACTTTCGATAATATCTTGAGTGCCGTTGCCGTGATGCACATCCCAATCTAAGATTGCCACGCGGTTGATTCCCGGTTGTTCCAAAGCATAATAAGCTGCTGCTGCTGCATTGGAAAATAAGCAAAATCCCATTCCCCGATCGCGTTCGGCGTGATGTCCCGGCGGACGCGCCAACACGAAAGCAGGTTCTCCAGTAGCTAAAACGCGATCGATCCCATCCAACCAAGCACTTACCGCCAGCAACGCAATATCATAACTGTCAGGAGAAACGGGAGTATCCGCATCTAGTCTTCCTCCCCCATTTTGCGCGATCGCTTTCACTCTCTCAAGATGTGTTTGAGAATGCACCTTTTCCAGCAAAGGGATTAATGTTCTTTTTTCTACAGGTGTCGGTTCTTGCCAATCTAGTCGATCGGCATAATGCACGTTTTTTAAGGCATTGACAATGGCAGTTAAGCGCTGCGGGCGTTCCGGATGATACGCGCCAGTGTCGTGCAACAAAAATCGATCGGAGTAAATTACAGGCAACATATTCGTTAGCGATTACACAATAATCTAAGCATCCGGGAATTTTTCTTTCTTCGCAACAGATGAAAGAGTCTGAAAATTAGTCACTGGTGAACAGAACGCTATTAACATATAAAAAATAAATATTCTGTATTTTTTGTTGCAGTAGCGATGAGTAGCTGTTCGCCAATTAGCAGTTTCTCATCACCGATCGCGTTTGTAACGAGGAGAAAACCGTGCATCCAAACAAGCAAACCTCCACCGATAAAAAGCAATTTTGGACATTTTTGCAGCTTTTTGGCTTAGTGAAACGCCATCCTTTAATGATTTCCCGTTGGGTTTTACGTTGGGCAATTCTCGGTACTGTTTGCGGTTTATTTGCAGCTTTGTACTGGAACATTCTAGAAATGATGATTCATGCCCTCAGTAATATTCAAGGGCTGAGTTTGCTAATTGTCATGCCTTCTCTCGGTTTGTTTGTCGGTTTGGTGATTCATTATCTAGGAAATCCCGGTGAAATTGGCGTTATTCTCGATAATATTCATTTGCGAGGCGGACGCTTAAATCCTCGTCAAAATCTGCCCATGATTTTGGCTTCGTTAGCTAGTATATCTGCTGGCGGTAGTGCTGGGCCAGAAGCACCTTTAGTACAAGTAACTGGTTCTTTCGGTACGCGCTTTGCAGATTATTTGAAACTCCAAGGGGAAGACCTCAGAACGATGAGTTTGGCGGGGATGGCAGCGGGTTTTACGGCTTTGTTCGGTGCGCCCCTTGGCGGTGCGATGTTTGCTTTAGAAATTCTGCACCACCAACATATTATTGAGTACTACGAAGCACTAATGCCAGCGATCGTTTCTAGTTGCGCTGCTTATCTAGTTTTTGCAGCAATTACTCGTTTGGGAATCGCACCAACTTGGCATTTTCCTCAGTATGGTTTAAATAATATTGATGATTTTGCCTTAGCTATTTTCTATGGCATAATTGGAGCAGGGGCAGGATGGGTTTTTATGACAATTTTTCGCGGGTGCGATCGCGCTTTCGCCAAACTTCCCGGCCCGATTTATTTTCGCACTACAATTGCTGGGTTAGGATTGGCTATTTTAGCAATTTTATTTCCCCTCACTCGTTATTTTGGACATGAAGAATTAGAGAGCGTTATTGATAATAATTTTACTGCCATTTTCCTATTCACGTTAGCTTTTGCAAAAATGGCATCGATTAGCGTTACCGTGACAGGCGGATGGCGCGGTGGATTTATCATTCCCCTCTTTTTTACTGGGGCTTGTCTTGGCAAAGCGATCGCCCTTTCCATTCCCGGCTTAAATCCAGCCCTCGCCATGATTTGTACGATGGCTGCCCTCAACTCAGCCGTTACTCGTACCCCAGTTAGTACCACTTTATTACTGACAAAATTAACTAATTTCAGTCCGTTAACGCCGATCCTTTTTGCGAGTTTAATCGGATTCTTTCTCGCTCCTAAAGTACCTTTCATTCACTCTCAATTGAAAGCTGAGAAACCTGCGCTTACAAATAAATTACCAGCCTAGCTTTCATCAGATTAAAACCTAGCTAACCATTAAGCTTTATTGCTTAAATATGGTAATTTATTACTCGTTTTACCAATTATCTAAATAACAGTTACCCTTCATTTTACCGATCCTCCCCTGCTGTCTTGCTTTCTGACTTCCCGATGGGGAAATTTATCAGTCCGGAACTCTTCCTTCCACACTCTAAAAAGCACAAAATGTGATACAATTTTAATGATATTTGACAATTCTTTAAAGTCAGGGTCGCGAATTTCTCTCTTATTTACATTTTAGCGACTCAAATCTCTCATTTTTGGAGTTTTTCACTGTATGACCACTTCCCAGGAGCGGATTATACCGACGGACTTAGGGAACGAGATGTCCCGATCGTACCTGGAATACGCCATGAGCGTCATTGTAGGTCGGGCACTCCCAGATGCCAGGGATGGTCTGAAACCCGTCCACCGTCGCATTCTCTACGCGATGCACGAGTTAGGACTCATGCCAGACCGACCCTTTCGGAAATGCGCCCGCGTGGTAGGGGAAGTGTTGGGTAAGTATCACCC
This sequence comes from uncultured bacterium, assembly GCA_964546365.1. Lineage (GTDB taxonomy): Bacteria > Cyanobacteriota > Cyanobacteriia > Cyanobacteriales > Aerosakkonemataceae > DATNQN01. The sequence goes on from CAZJJR010000007.1 coordinate 17,766, forward strand.
CCACGGAGATACGGCAGTATACGACGCCTTGGTGCGGATGGCCCAGGATTTCTCCATGCGATCGCCTCTAATCAACGGACACGGCAACTTCGGTTCCGTTGATAACGACCCCCCAGCGGCGATGCGTTACACCGAATGCCGCCTGCACGCATTGACGACAGAAGCAATGTTGCGGGATATCGAAGCAGAAACCGTTGATTTTGGCGATAACTTTGACGGTTCCCAGCAAGAACCCCTCGTTTTACCCGCTAGAGTTCCCCAGCTATTGCTGAACGGTTCCTCCGGTATCGCGGTAGGGATGGCAACCAACATCCCGCCTCACAATTTGGGAGAACTAATTGACGGTGTAGTGGCGCTGATCCACGAACCGGAAATTACTGATATCCAATTGATGAAATATATACACGGCCCTGATTTTCCCACAGGCGGGCAAATCTTGGGAACCGCCAGTATTAAAGAAGCTTACACCACCGGGCGCGGTTCGATTACCATGCGGGGCGTGGCAAAAATTGAAACCATCGAACAGCGAGGTCGTCCCGATCGGGAAGCCATCATCGTCACCGAGTTGCCATACCAAACTAACAAGGCAGCTTTAATCGAAAAAATTGCCGAACTGGTCAACGACAAACGGTTAGAAGGAATCGCCGATATTCGAGATGAAAGCGATCGCGATGGAATGCGAATCGTGATCGAACTAAAACGCGATGCTTATCCGAGAGTTGTCCTGAATAACCTTTACAAACAAACGCCATTACAAGCAAATTTCGGGGCAAATATGTTAGCCCTCGTCAATGGCGAACCGCAACTATTAACTCTCAAACAATTCCTCAGCGTTTTCCTTGATTTCCGCATCGAATGCGTTACCCGTCGCACGCAATACGAACTAAGAAAAGCCGAAGAAAGAGACCATTTATTGCAAGGGTTATTGATTGCGCTGGCTAATTTAAGCGCCATCATCGAACTGATCCGCCACGCGGCTGATGCGCCAACTGCCCGTCAGGAAATGATCGACAACTACGGACTTTCCGAAGCCCAAGCAGATGCAATTCTACAAATGCAATTGCGGCGATTAACCGCACTAGAAGCTGAAAAGATCCGCCAAGAACATGAAGATTTACAAGTACAAATTACCGATCTGCGGGATATTTTAGCGCGGCGCGAGCGTGTTTTGGAAATCATCGAAAACGAAGTCAAGCAGCTAAAAACTACCTTTGCCACTCCCAGACGCACCACCATCGAACACGCGGAAGGAGAAATCGACGATACCGATTTAATTGCCAATGAAAAAGCGCTGATTCTGGTAACAGAACAAGGTTACATCAAACGGATGCCAGTTAACGCTTTTGAAGCACAAAGTCGGGGCACTCGCGGCAAAGCAGCTAACCGCATGAAAGAAGATGACGGTGTAGAACACTTCTTGACTTGTTGCGATCATGACAGCGTTTTATTATTTAGCGATCGGGGTGTCGTTTATTGCTTGAAAGCTTATCAAATTCCGGCTTCATCTCGTAACGCCAGAGGCGTTCCCATCGTGCAAATGTTGCCGATCCCGCGAGAAGAAAAAATCACCTCGATCGTATCAGTGGCAGAATTCACCAACGATGAATATCTGATCATGCTAACCGCAGGTGGTTATATTAAAAAAACCGAATTGGCAGCTTTTAGTAATATCCGCGCCAATGGATTAATTGCCATTTCTTTAGAAGAAGGCGATCAATTGCGCTGGGTACGTCGTGCCCGTGATGAAGATAGCATTATCATCGGATCGCGTCAGGGTATGGCAATTCATTTTAGGGCCGATCGCGAACAATTGCGTCCTTTAGGTCGCGCCACCAGAGGCGTCAGATCGATGTCCTTGAAAGAAGGAGATAGCCTGATCAGCATGGACGTTCTCCCCGGATCGGTGTTAAATACAGCCTTAAGCGCAGCAGCAGAAGAAGAAGACGAAAGCGCCACCGCTAACATAGAAACTACCGAAGCAACGGAAGAAGCCCCGATCGCCGCACCAGTTGGCCCTTGGGTCTTGGTAATCACCACCGGAGGATACGGCAAACGAGTACCAGTATCTCAATTCCGCTTGCAAAATCGCGCCGGAATGGGCATTCTCGCCACCAAATTCCGCAAAACTAACGATCGCCTAGCCGCATTGCACATCGTCAATCACGATGACGAGTTAATGATGGTAACGAGTCGGGGTATCATCATTCGCCAAGTAGTCAATGCCATCTCGCCCCAGTCCCGCATGGCAACTGGTGTCCGGGTACAACGCTTGGATGACGATGATGCGATCGCAGCTGTAGCCCTAGTTCCCCCCACTAGTGAAACTAGTGAAAATGGAGAAGAAGAAGAGACTGAATAGAGAATTCAGGAGTCAGAATTCAGAATTCAGGAGTCAGAATTCAGAATTCAGGAGTCAGAATTCAGGACTCAGGAGTCAGGAGTTAGAATTTTGAATTCAGGACTTAGGAGTTAGAAGTAAGGAGTCAGGAGTCTGACTCCTTATTCCTTAATAAATTAGGAATCAGAATAAATGAGACAACCTGCTAGAACTTTTGAAGATTTAATTGTTTGGCAGAAAGCACATCAGTTTGTTTTAGCTATATATCATTTTACTAATGACTTCCCCAAATCAGAAATGTATGGGCTTACTTCTCAATTTAGACGGGCAGCAATTTCTATTCCAGCCAATATAGCAGAAGGATTTAAAAAAAAGGGAGTTACAGATAAAGTAAGATTTATGAATATTGCTCAAGGTTCTTTAGAAGAATGCCGTTACTATTTGATTTTATCTAGAGATCTTAAATATGGAGACACAAATGAATTAATAATACAAATTGAAGAAGTCAGCAGACTATTAACAAGTTATACTAATTCTATTCTAGATCTTAAATCCTGAATTCTGGTTCCTAACTCCTGAATTCTGAATTCTGACTCCTGAATTCTTTCTCATGAAAATCAAAATTTCATGGCATTTCGCCATTTCTCTACTAGGCGGTGTTTTAATGGGGTTAACAACTTCCCCAGTTAACGCTTGGCCATTAGCTTGGATAGCCCTAATTCCCCTCTGGATTTCAGTAGTTAAAACTCAAAACAAACCAAACCAATTTCACCCTTCATCCTTCATCCTTCATCCTTTACTTTGGGGTATCGGATATCACGGCATCGCCTTATTTTGGATTACCGGAATTCACCCCATGACATGGCTGGGAGTTCCCTGGTGGCCGAGTTTAGCGATCGCAATTTTTTGTTGGACGTTCATCACTCTTTGGGGTGCAGCATTAGTTACCGCTTGGGCGATCGCCTCCAAAGCCGTTTTTAACTTAATTGAAAATCCCAAATCTCCCCTCAAAAATAGCCTTTTCCGCATCCTAATCGGCACGACTTTCTGGTGTGCTTTAGAAACCTTTTGGAGTTGGGGCGATTTATGGTGGACATCCCTATCTTACACCCAAAGCCCCCACAATCTACCCATATTACACCTCGGTCAAATTTCCGGCCCCAACACAATTACCGCCGCTATCGTAGCCGTAAACGCAACAATTGCTGAATTGGTCATTGGTCATTGGTCATTGGTCATTAGTAAAGAAAAACATAAGTTATATCGAAAAATTTTCCCTAAATTACTGGTTATCATTAGTTTCTTAGTAGGATTGCATTTAATAGGATTTTTTCTCTATAATCGTCCCCTCATTCAAACACCAGAAACAGCATTAAAAGTAGGAATTATTCAAGGCAACATTCCCAATCAAATCAAATTCAATTCAGCCGGATGGTATCGCGCGATCGAAGGTTACACCACTGGATATCGCGAGTTAGCAGATCGGGGAGTCGATGCAGTTTTAATCCCCGAAACAGCATTACCATTTATCTGGACAAACCCTAATCAAATCCCTCTTTCCTTTTACTCTGCCGTATTAGAAAAAGGTGTCGTTGCTTGGGTGGGAGGTTTCGGACAAGAAGGAAATGATTTTACCAATAGCTTATTTACAATAACTGGCAACGGTAACATTTTCAGCCGTTACGACAAAGTAAAATTAGTTCCCTTGGGAGAATATATCCCCTTTGAAGAAATCCTCGGAAAATTAATCGATCGTCTTTCTCCCCTAGACGCCCATTTAGTGAAAGGAAAACCAACTCAAATATTTGAAACCCCTTTTGGGCGTGCCATAGTCGGTATTTGCTACGATTCGGCTTTTGCTAAACTCTTTCGCCGTCAAGCTGCGGCGGGCGGGCAATTTATTCTCAGCGCTTCTAATGACGCCCATTATAAAGCATCGATGGCTGCCCAACACCATGCCCAAGATGTAATGCGGGCAATTGAGAACGATCGCTGGACTCTCAGAGCCACCAATACAGGTTATTCTGCGATTGTAGACCCCCACGGCAGAACTCTGTGGATATCGAAAATTAACACTTACGAAATTCATGCGGCAACAATTTATCGGCAACAGAGTCAAACCTTATATGTTCGCTGGGGAGATTGGTTAACACCCCTTTTGTTAGCAATAGTTACGACCACTAGTGCAGGAGAATATTACTACCAAAGGGTGAAGTCGGAAGTCTAAAGGATGAAGTATTAAGTCTGAAGGATAAATAATAAAGGATGAAGGATGAAGGATAAAGTTTGAAAGATGAAAATTAATTGTATTTATCTCTCCATCCCCCCATCTCCCATCCCCTCACCCCCTCATAACCTATGACACTTCCTATCAACACATTCTTTGACGAAGGTTACTATAGCCTCAACAATCCTGATGTTTATGCTGCCATTCTCAAAGGACAAATTAGTAACGGATACCAACATTTCATCAGCGTTGGTGCTAGAGATGGACGCAATCCAAGTGAAGTATTTGACAGCAAATATTACTTAGGTTTGTATCCAGATATAGCAGCAGCAGTTGCTAATGGCAGCATTGCTAGTGCTTACGATCATTTCGTGCAATTCGGTGCCAGAGAAGGGCGCGATCCTTCTGCCTTATTCAGCAGCAGTTACTACCTCAGTCAATATCCAGACGTGGCAGCAGTTGTTAATAGTGGAGGCATTCGTAGCGCTTTCGATCATTTTTTAGCATTTGGTGCTAACGAGGGTCGAAATCCCAGTTCATTATTTAATACTAGCGTTTATCTCAGTCAAAATCCAGATGTGGCTACTGCGGCTGCTACAGGTGTAATTAGTGCTTTTGAACATTATATTCGCTTCGGTAAAAACGAACAAAGACCGGGTGTATTAGCCGATCGATTTGACATTCAATTTGACTATCGTTTTGATACCAATCGTTTTTTTGCCGACCCGGTAAGAAGGGGCGTTTTAGAAGCAGCAGCTAATGTCTGGGAATCTTATATCCAAAATGAATTTAAAGATGTTACTGCTGGTACTTCATTTAGATTTCTCAATCCTACATCTGGTTTGATTGAAGAATTAAGTTTAAATTCTGATATTGATGATTTGCTAATTTTTGTAGGGGCAGGGCCAACACCTTTTGGCGACTTAACCGATGCTTTGGCAGCTTCTGCTACAGAAGGTTACGAAACTACTGGCAGTACTTACTACAACCGATTAACTGGCTCTCAATTTCAACCTTTTCTCGGTACGCTTTCGTTTAATTCCACATTAAATTGGTTTTTCGATCCCTCGCTGGATACATCTAATGATATCCCCTCCGGAGCGCAAGATTTTTACAGTACTGCTTTGCACGAAATCGCACATATTTTGGGATTGGGAGGCGCACCTATTTTCCGACAATTAGGTGAAGGGGCTTTGTTTAACGGTGTGAATGCCAAAAATGTAAATGGCGGTTCTCCGATTCCTTTAGAAACCGATTTAGGACATATCAAAGATGGTTTTTTAAGTGATGGTCAACCAACGTTAATGGACCCCACTTATCCGAATGCTCGAATTATTCCCACGCGGGTAGATTTGGCAATGTTGGCGGATATTGGTTACCGAATTCCCGGTTTTCAACCGCAAGGTTCTTTATCAACTTTATCAACTCCTAATGATGACACTATTTTTGGTACGGTGCAGAATGATGTCATCAATGGTAATGCTGGTAATGACTATCTTTTGGGTGATTTAGGTGCGGATATTCTCAGGGGTGGTGCTGGGGATGATATCGTTTCTGGGGAAGATGATAATGATATCTTGTTTGGCGATCGCGGAAACGATCAAGTATCGGGCGGTTTAGGCGATGATATCATCATTGGTGGCCCTGGCGATGATAACTTGTTTGGCAGTGGTGGGCGAGATACATTTATTTATGACGCTGGCAGAGATGCGATCGCGGATTTCCGAGTATCAGAAGACATAGTACAAGTAAGTCGAGCCCTCGGTTTTGCTGATGGTGCTGCTGCTTTCAACGCGATTACTACCGGGACAAATGACAATGGCGATCGCTATTCCATCTTGACAGTTACTTCCCAAAACATACTCACCATCTTCCACGATGTTCCTATGACAGCAGCTAACTTTACAGTTGTCTAGCGCTGGGTAATGATGGACTACGACCCACTACACCATCATTTTGTTATTGGTCATCGGTCATTTGTCATTAGTTATTAGTTAGTTTGCATTTACCACTAACCACTAACTAATTAACAATCACTATTTTCCGATCGCAAATGACCGATGACCGATGACCAATGACCAATTAAAGATGAATGCCACACTCTGTTTTTCCCATACCGCGCCAGCGACCCGCCCGTTCGTGTTCGCCTTCTCCCACCGGCGTAGTCAGGGGTTCGTCGCCGATACTAGCGTAGCCTTTGTCATGTAGGGGGTGATAGATAACGCCGTTTTTGGCGATATAAGACCAGGTTTCTTTGCGCGTCCAGGTAGCTAGGGGATTAATTTTCAACCGCCCGTTTTTATCTAGTTCAAATATTTGCAGCTGGGTGCGAGTGTGGGCCTGATCCCGACGGCGACCGTTGATCCAGGCTCGAGCTTTCAGTTCCTCCATACCCCTCTGTAGTGGCTCGACTTTAGTTAGATAGTGGAATTTATCAATATCCTTCTGCCATAGATTTTGGCCGTACCGAGAGGCAAAAGCTTCCCGTGAGTTAGCTTCCAGGGTTTTGTAAACCCGCAAATCTAAGTTGTAAACTTCTTTGGCTTTTTCTACAAACTCTATAGTTTCCGGAAAATGGTGCAGGGTGTCGAGAAATAGCACCGGAACTTTTGGCTTAACTTTGAGTATCCGGTAAAGAACATCGATGATGACCATGCCGGTGACACCAAAAGCTGTTGTTTGTACCAATCCGGTAGGGATATTTTCTGCACACCAAGCCAGAATCTCGCTAGGATGGGCGGTTTCAAATCTTCGGTTAAGTGCATCTAGGTCAAACGTAGCAACTGGGGTCAAAGACGCGATCGCAGAACTCATCATTCTTTACACCTCTGTTAGTTAAGCACAAGTACTTATCTTACATTTCATTAAGCACTTTTAAGTAACTTAAGGAAAAAAGAATCTTTTTTCTCATTTGCGATCGAACCTTCACCCCATTGGCCCAGGGCTTAGGCTTGTTGACGAAGGAATGAGGGGAGGTGGGGGGATGGGGTGCAGGGGAGAAAGGGAGATAAATATAATTTCATCCTTCATCCTTCATCCTTCACACTCCATCCTTCATCCTTCACTCGATCGGATGCTGACCGTAAAAAGGCAGCGCCTCTGACCAATGGGGACGCAATCCTTTTTGCCAATCCAAATATGCCAGTTCCAACACGTTAGTTACCGAACCGCCCAAATTCTTCGGTGCTTCGATTAATTCATAGATATCTGGCCAATTTGCCAGGGTTTCTTCCCATTTTTCCGGCTTCATCACCGCATCTGGTAATAATTCAACTACACCAGCATCATTACCCGCCACCTTATATATAGCCACAAATATTTCACCCCGATGGGCAGGCAACTGAACTGCCACCTGTTTAGAAAGACCTCCCTCTTTCTCAAATGACAAATGACTACTGACAAATGACGAGTATGCTGCTAACGAAGACACTGTAAACAATGGAATATCTAGCTGTTGGGCAATAGTACGCGCAGTAACTACCCCGATTCGAGTACTGGTGAAACTACCAGGGCCGATCGCCACCGCCATAAATGCCAAGTCTTCCCAAGTTTGAGGGTATATAAATTTACTTAAAATATCGTGTAAATGCGTAGATAATTCTACGCCTAATTCCCATGTTTGAGAGCGACGATCGTTCGTAAAGTCCCCGATCACGATCCCTAATTCTCCGCTGGTCGTGTGAAGAGCAAGGCCGTATTTTCTTTTTCCTGACAAAACAAACATCTATTAATTTCGTAAACCACTGATTTATTATCCCCAAAAATACGGACTACTTTTTACTATAAATATTTATTCTAAAAATATTTACTGATTTTTACTATTTTTAAATATCCGTATTTCTAACAAATTAAAAATATTTTACTAAAGAATAAACATGATTTAAAGCTTTAGTTAATTCCGCGTTTTTCCCTTGCGCTTGTTTCAAAATGATGGCTATGATGCAATCAAGATAAAAGCAATGACGGCAGTCAAAAAAATAAGTTCCCGGTTTTCAAAAAAATAAATTTAAGGACTTAAAAATTGGCTTTCCGTCATCAAGAAACCCTGTCTGATAAAAATTAAATAGATTAGATTAAGTCAAAGTTGTTGTGACTAATTACTTGAGGAATGAAAGATGAAATTCAATCATACAGTGTCATTTTTAGGCTTAGCTTGCGGCACGTTCATCGCGCTTGCTACTTCTGCTCAAGCTGCCAACTTTACAACTAACGTCCAAAAAACTGACGCCAAATCAGATATATGGTTGCAATCCGTTACCCAAAACGGTGTCACTATTAACAAATTCAACTTAATTAATGAAGCCAAGGGAAATATTCTTTTTAACGACACCATCAAATTAAGTGGCAAAGATGGAGAAACAGCCAATCCTAATGCAGGAGGCTACAACAACAACACAGGCGCAGCTAGTACAGATAGAGGAGATAATGCCAGTAAACCCAATGGTTTAGAGGTATCTGGCGTTAAAGACCCGACTATGCCTGAAATTGCTACATATCTGGGCAACCAGAACATGAATAATATTATCGACACCGAAGATGATGGTGCTTTTGAAATGAACCTTTTCTTCACCTATATGCTTCAACAAGATAACAAAGGTTTAGATAATGTATTCATCTGGGAACGGGGAAAAAATAGCGATCTAGTCGTACAAGCGATCGATGAAAAAGGCGATATTATTGGTAATTATCTAAAGCTAAACCGAGGCGATCAAGCTAGTGCAGACTATCAAATCGATACCCTAGAAATTGGCGGTGCCCAAAACGTAGGATCTTGGGGAGTTAGCCTCAGCCAACTGGGAGTTAGCTCCGCCGCAGGTATTCGCATCAAAACAGAAAATGCGTTTGATGGCCCCGACTTCAAAATCATGGCACGTTTAAATGATAATCCCGTTCTGCGGAAGCAAGCACCAGAACCAGCAACGATGATTGGATTGGGAGTTATCGCCAGTTCTTTCGCAGTATCTCGTCGTCGTAAACTCAGCAAAGCTTGCTAATTCGCAGAGTTAATTTCTGTAGTTTAAGGTAATGGCAGGAAATCAAAATACTTGGTAAATAGTGCATCTATCTAGGAATTTACAGTAAAATATTGCGTTCTACAAATGTAGGGATATGGTTTGACCATACCCCTATTTTTTTATTTTTAGCAACCAAAAGCTTTATTTGGTAAATTCCGAGCTTGAGGACTTTAATCCTTACTACAAACCTCAATCAAGTAGGGACTAATTCACCAGGGCGCAATCTAGCCCACTTGCCTTTTTCTAGCTTAAAGCTTTGACAACCTACGACATCCCATTCCATTTCAATGTAGTCCTCGCGAGGACGAATGTTAACATTGATGCTGGGTTCTACAGGCTCGAAGTTTGGGTCTTCGGTCAGGTGGGGTACTTGATGCTGAGTTTCTACTGCGTGATACGTGATGCAGCGGTCTACATATTCACAATTAATGCAAATACACATAGTACAAGCTCCAGGCGCTTTTCTGTTAATCTAGCTTAAACAAGTGGCTAATTTGTTAGTCGATTGGTTGATTTTTGTTACGCCCTGTGTTTGGAGAGATAGCATTTTATTTAAATGCCCTGACAGTGAATTAGTAAGATCATGAATCGCAAAGAGACGCAGGACGCGAATGTAGAAGAAAATTTGGCAGATTCGGTGTTGTGTCCGGAAAGTTGGCCGTTTAGTTTAAAATGGTTGCCCGTACCTGCTTTTATGGTAGGTGGCGCGGTGCGAGATGCGCTGTTGGGAAGACGGCGGGAGTATTTGGATTTGGATTTCGTGCTGCCAAGCGGTGCAGTAGAAACGGCTTCGGCGATCGCACGACATTATCAAGCGGGATTCGTGCTTCTGGATGCACAACGACAAATTGCCAGAGTGGTATTTAAAAATGCTACGGCTGATTTCGCTCAGCAAGAGGGGGAAAGTTTAGAAACGGATTTGCATCGTCGCGATTTTACGATCAACGCGATCGCCTACAATCCACATACGGAAGAAATCATCGATCCCCTTCAAGGATATGCCGATTTGCAACAAGGGATGATTCGCATGGTGTCCCCGGCTAATTTGGCAGACGATCCGTTAAGGTTATTACGAGGTTATCGTCAAGCTGCTCAACTTGGATTTGCGATCGCACCGGAAACTCGATCTGCGATCGGTGAATTAGCACCCAAACTTTCTCAAATCGCCGCCGAACGAGTGCGAGTAGAATTAAGCTACCTCCTGGGTAGTCACCAAGGTACTCCCTGGCTATCTGCTGCTTGGGAAGATGGTATCCTGCGATGGATTCTGCACGATAATATCACGGCTCAAAATTTGGCCATCTTAGCCGAGATCGATCGCGCTACTGCCAATTTAAGTCAAGTTTGGCCCACTTTGTCAGCGGCATTATATTCTACTATTACCGATTTAGCAGCAGATGCCAAGCGAACTTGGATCGCGATCGCCAAATATGCTAGCCTGCTAATTCCCGAAAATTGGCTTTCCCAACCAGAAAATTTCCCAGTAACTTTAAACTATACCCGTTCTAATATTTCGATCGCGAATTCCTCAATTGAGGATTTTATGAAGCGGATGACTTACAGCGTCCCAGAAATTCGCGCTGTGAATATTATCCTCAAATTTTTACCCCAATTGCGAGAGCCTAATTTGTCTTTGCGAGAACAGTATTTTTTCTTTCAAGAAGTGGGTGCGGTTTTCCCAGCCTTAACAGTCGTAGCAGTCGCCACCGGTACTCAAATCGAATCTTTAGCATCTTTAATCGATCGCTATCTCGATCCTAATGACCAAGTAGCCCATCCCACTCAATTAGTTAATGGCAAAGACTTAATGAAATCGCTCAATCTGCCACCTAGTCCTCAAATCGGCCAACTTTTAACGGAAATTCAATTAGCGCGAATCGAGGGGAAAATTTTAACTTCAGCAGATGCTTTAAAATTGGCTAACCAAATTATTAAAACAGACATTCATTTTCACCAAGGATGATATCCAATGGTTAATGTTTATAGAACTTATGCCATTAATCCAAAAAGCCAACACACCAAAAGTTTTATTTGAATTAACTTTGATATTTTTACCCACTTTCCCCCTTACCCTCTCTTTCCTTCCTCAAAATATGTAAGTCTAAATCATCATTTATTTTGTTTATAGCAACCGTCAAGGCGGTTAAGGCATTATTTAGTTGCACCAAATTCTCACTCCTAGCCCCTAGTCCCTAGCTATATTTGGTAAATGGGAAGTTTAATCACAAACTCGGTTCCTTCTCCAGCAATCGAGTTAATTTCAATCTCTCCGCCATGTTGCTCTATGATAATTTTACGAGAAATTTGTAATCCTAAACCAGTACCTTTTCCGACGGGTTTAGTAGTAAATATATGTTCAAATATTCGTTGTTTTAATTCCTGGGACATTCCCACCCCATTATCTTTAACCCGAATCAAAATAAATTTTTCTTTCTCAGGTTGGGTAATCTGAACCCAGATTGTAGGACTCAGAGTATCCTGATGATTAATTTTGCCAAATTTCTCGTCAATCGCATCAATCGAATTAGCTAATAAATTAATTAAAACTTGATTTAGCTGTCCGGGAAAGCATTCGATTGGCGGGATATTTTCGTACTCTTTCACTACTTTAATTTCTCGACGAAATTCGTTAGCTTTCAGACGGTATTTAAGAATGAGGATAGCACTGTCAATTCCCCGATCGATGTTAAATGGAATAGCCCGCTCGCTGTCTACTCTAGAAAAAATTCGTAGACTTGAACTAATATTACGAATGCGATCTATTCCATCTTCCATTGAATCAATTATTTTAGGCAAATCTTCCCGCAAATATGTCAAGTCAATTGTCTCAATTTCTCTCTTAATTTCAGGTGCTGGTTTAGGATAATATTTTTGGTATAGTTCAATTAAATGGAGCAAATTATGAATGTATTCATGAGTATGAACCAAATTACCATGAATAAAGTTAACTGGATTATTAACTTCATGAGCAACGCCAGCCACCATTTCACCTAAAGTAGCCATCTTAGCATTTTGAACTACTTGAAAGGTTTGTTGCTGAATTAGGTGTAAAGCTTGTTCTAACTGATCTGTTTTGGCTTTTAATTCACACTCTGTTAGCTGTAAATCCCCAATCAATTGCTCTTTTAATTGGGTGTTTAACGCGATATTTCGCGCTAATTTATGTCCGTAAAATATGAAAATAAAAATCATATTTAATATTAAAATTGCCACTACATATTCATAAAATCCTAGTATTTTTGTAAATTTTTTTTGCTGGTTTAAAATTTGTTGTTGAATTTCTGTTACATCTTGCCTTAATTTATCTAATGCCATATTAACTTGACTGTACTTGCGATCCATTGTTGCCATACGTCTACCAGCCATTTCAGACTGGCTCTGATTAAAATAATCAAAAATTAAGTTAGCTTCCCGGATCATCTTATCCATTGCTGTTTCTAATGAATCTAAATCATTTAAAATAATCTTTGAGTGTTCTGGATTTACATTGTCTTTTAAGTCTTTTTTGAGCAATGTTATTTGTTTTTGAAATTTTTGAAAAGCTGCTTGTAATCTTTTTGATTCTAATGGTACATTCTGCGAATCAAAAATATCGTTACCTGGAGCATTTACTTTTGCAGCTAGTTGACTTAACTTAGAGTAATGACCCAAGCGAGTAGCCCATTCTTGGTTGACTTGTATAGATTGAATATAACTATTTTTAATCTGATGATTGACAAACAAGCTTACTAACACAGTACATATATCGAAAGCTGCCAAAACATAGTAAATATATAACCATTTTGGTTGAAAAAAAGATGATTTCAAATTTTGTTTTTTATTTAACTTTCTTTTTAGTTGCATAATAAAGTATTAAAGTTGCAAGTTAGGTGAATTTGATATGCACTCCCTATTAAAAGTTTGTCACCCCGAACATTTGTCTGCTTATATTAGGTTGTTTTGCAACAAAATGCACCATTATTTTTGTTAATTTTTATATTTACTTAGATAATTTATTAATTCAATAAACGAATGTATTTTGATGTTGGATAATAAATTTGAATATTTTTAATCATCTAAATAAAGCCAGAGTTTTACGAAAAAACTAAACGGTAACTTTAAAATTTACGCCGATTGACACTGCGCTGTAAGGAGCGCACTTATTAAACAAACAACTTAACGGGAATTAATGACGATTCGCAACGGCCATTTGGCCGAAATTCCTACCGCACTTTACTCATAATGAATATTTACTACTCGATCGAGCAATTATCAAAAGGAGAAGTATTTTGTTTATTTATTACTTAATTTGCACTCAAATCCTTTCTTAAGAGAAGCAGAGATTGGTTGGATCAGACCGCAATCGTTGCTGTTTGCTGTTTGTATAGATAATAAAATTTTGGCACGATGTTAAACTGCGACACCCAACCGATAAACTAAAGTAAGCAACCACTTGTATGCGATGGCTTCTCAACTCTGGCCTTACATTACTCCCGGCATTCCTGACGAACTGTTCGATCGCTTACCCGGTATTCCCCTCAGTAAGCGCGAAGTCCGATTGCTCATCATGTCTCACCTCAGACTGAAGCCAGATTCAGTGTTGTGGGATAT
>CAZJJR010000007.1:31989-34274 GCA_964546365.1 uncultured bacterium
GATCGTCGCCATAGAACGAGATGAAGAAGTAGCCAGTTTGATCCGACGTAACTGCGATCGCTTTGAAGTAGCAAACGTAGAAGTCATTGAAGGTAGCGCCCCAGAATGCCTCAAAGATATTTCATTGCCACCCCATCGCGTCTGCATTGAAGGAGGACGCCCGATCAAAGAAATTTTGCAAGAAGTTTGGCACTATTTGCAACCCGAAGGAAGAATAGTCGCCACTGCCAGTAATTTAGAAAGTCTTTACGCCATCTCGGAAAGTTTTTCTCATTTACAAGTTCGCAATATAGAAGTAGTACAATCTGCCGTCAATCGTTTGGAAACGCGGGGTACTCATCAAACGCTGGCATCTGTCAATCCAGTTTTTATCCTGAGTGGCGAAAAGCTAGACTGAAACAAAGAAATTTTAGATTTTTGATTCCATCTAAAATCTAAAATCTAAAATCTAAAATCTAAAATCGTCTCATGCCTTGGACTCGTATACTTAGCGGAATTATCGCGATCGTCCTTGCTTTAGGAATGGCCTTGTTAGGAGGGTGGTATTTTACCCTATGCTTTGGCATTATCGTCTATTTAGGCCAGTTAGAATATTTTCAGCTAGCGCGAGCCAAAGGAATAGCGCCCGCTGGCAAAACTACATTGGTCGTCAGCCAGGTTTTGCTGATCGTTTCTACCATATCTCATGACTTAGCAGACGCTATATTTCCAGTCGCCGGCACGTTAATCTGTTTCTATTTGCTATTTCAGCCAAAATTTGCCACCATCGCCGATATTTCAGCCTCAATATTAGGATTATTTTACGGCGGTTATTTGCCCAGCTATTGGGTCAGATTGCGATCGCTTGGTAGCGAAGTCAGCAACCTACCTCTAGGCGGATATTGGCCCCAAACCTGGACAAATATTAAAATCCTGCCCCAAGGTTTAACCATAACTTTACTTTCCTTTGCTTGTATCTGGGCAGCCGATATCGGAGCTTACACGATTGGAAGATTATTCGGTAAAACCCGCCTTTCGGACATCAGCCCCAAAAAGACCGTCGAAGGAGCCGTTTTTGGCGTCAGCGCCAGCGTAGCCGTAGCCGTAGCTGGCGCTTGGTATCTAGATTGGTCGGGTTGGCCCTTAACTGGCGTTGCCTTGGGGTTGCTAATCGGCATTGCCAGTCTTTTGGGAGACCTCACCGAGTCTATGATGAAGCGAGATGCGGGCGTTAAAGACTCAGGACAACTCATCCCAGGTCACGGCGGTATCCTAGACCGTGCAGACAGCTATGTTTTCACCGCTCCCCTGGTTTACTATTTCGTTACTTTGCTTTTACCCCTATTGCCCAAGTGAGGGGATAGAGGAAAGGATGAAGTATGAAGGATAAAGGATGAAGTTGAATACAAAGCAACTATTCTCTCTCCTGTATACTCTTTCCCTTTCCCCCTGCCCCGGAGCCCCCTTTCCTCTTCCCCTTCCCTCAATCCGTTCTCACCAACAGACGACCGCGACAAATTAACCGACCCGGAGTTAAGGTTAATTCCTCAATTTCCACATCCGAGCCCAAATTAATTTCTACAGGTTTGGCAAAAGTAACATTAGAGCCAAACGGCCCTTTAATTTGAGGCTCCGTCAGTAGTAAATAGTTACCATTTGCTATTTCTATACCAGTGCAAATCAGTATAGGAAAAGAGTCATCTGATTTATTATCATCAGTGACAGTACCTTTAAGTTGAATTTTTCCATAGTCGATGGTAATTTCCTGCCAAATAACTTGTCGGTTTTTCAGAACATCATTTGAGTTTGGGAATCCACCTGCTTTTAGCAGGGTTACGAGAAACTCATTTAAAGCCCCAGGTAGCAAATTACTTGCTAAAGAAGCTTGCAAATCTGTTTCTTCCAAGACTAATTCACCATTGACAGGTACTGGGGCTAACAGACGTAGAGGCTTGCCTTTTAATATTTGGCCCAAGTTAATCCGGATTGCTTGTGCCGCGATCTGAATTTGTCGGAGATGCAACCCTTGATAGACGGCGCGGCGAGCCGATAGGGATACGTTGGGAACATGACCGGAAAGGATAAGGCGGTCTCCCCCCTGAATCTTTACCTGGAGGTCTTCTACCTGTTCTACCTGCGATCGCAGCCACATTCGTACAGATGGGGAAAGCACGGTGCTAATAATACGACTTTGTTTCAGTGGTATGGTTTCCGGACTTTCCGAGTACGAGTAATCATTCAAGGGGGCATGAGACATAAATATAAGTTAAGAGTTTTCCTCGTTTCGGGTAATATTTGTACATAGT
>CAZJJR010000007.1:34355-36163 GCA_964546365.1 uncultured bacterium
AGAAAGGCTGCAAAAAATACTCTCTCAATGGGGTATAGCCTCCCGTCGTCAAGCCGAACAAATGATTCTCACTGGGCGCGTAAGTGTCAATGGCACGCCAGTCCAGTTGGGACAAAAAGCCGATCCGGAACGCGATCGCATAGAAGTCGATGGCAAACTAATCAAAGTTGCCAATCGTCCTCAGCACGTTTACCTGCTACTCCACAAACCCCGTGGAGTAGTTTCTACGTGCAGCGATCCCCAAGGACGCGATACAGTTCTAGACCTACTTTCAAAAGAACTGCGACGAGAATCGGGAATTCATCCGGTGGGACGCTTAGACGCCGATTCTACAGGGGCATTACTATTGACGAACGATGGCAACTTAACTTTTCGCCTGCTTCATCCGAAGCATAAAGTTGCTAAAACATATGAAGTCTGGGTGCACGGTCAACCTCCCGAAAGCGTCCTTCAAACTTGGCGTCAGGGAGTCGTTTTAGATGGCCAAAAAACCTTACCCGCACTCGTCAAAATCCTCAAAACAAGGCCAACAGGCGATCGAACTCTTCTAGAAATAGTTCTCAAAGAAGGGAGAAATCGGCAAATCCGGCGGGTAGGCGAATTGCTGGGATATCCAGTGATTCACATCCATCGGGTCGCGATCGGCCCAATTCAACTACAAACCGGAAAGGAGCTTTTACCGCCTGGAAAATACCGTCATCTCACCGAAGATGAAATCGATTTTTTACAAAAGGCAAACCCAACTTAACCGATCGCTCTATCCAATAACAGATAATTTGCCTAAAATCCTCTAAATTGCAACTGTGGCAAATTAGCCTGTCGATCGATAGATCATCTGGTAAAACCTCACTATCAAGGAGCAATACTAAAAACCAGTCACGCTTACAAACTCTGTTAACTGCCTACCAAACCAGCTTGTACCATAGATTAGCCAGCGGATGTCAAGGCACGCAACGTATGAAGAGGAATAAAAACAAGAATAAAAAGGAGAACTTACTTCCTTATCTTGAAAAACAAAGAGCCGAGAAACTAACAGAGATGGGAGGTTACCTGCGCTATCTGCGCCAGGAACAATCCTTATCTCTAGACGAAGTAGCAGCTAAAACAAAAGTACAAGCGCGTCTACTCAACGCCATTGAAGAAGCTAACCTCGAACAATTGCCAGAACCCATTTATATTAAGGGTTTTATTAAAAAATATGCAGATGTACTAGGCTTGAACGGCGCGGAGTTTGCCAGCAGTTTCCCTACCGGACAGAGTTTTCAGCTACTCAGACCTACCTGGTATACTTTCCGCGCCCCTCAGCTGAGACCGATACACCTCTACTTTGTTTACGTATTATTGATTATCTTCGCCGTGAGCGGGCTGTCTCATATGGTGAACAGTTCTGGTATCCAAATGAGTACTGCGAATAACGCCCCAAAACCAACTACCACACCAGAACCATCTAAAGTAGCTAAAACTAACCCTGCCCCTAACTCTAACTCCAATAGCTTGGCTCTGGTCACTTCAGCCGTAGCCACTAATATGCCTTCAACAAACCAACCCGTCCGAGTAGGGGTTACCTTAAAAGCCGAATCCTGGATTCGCGTGATGGTAGATGGCAAAAAAGAATTTGAAGGGGTTTTGCCTGAAGGTACCCAGCGTACTTGGATAGCCCAGCAAGAACTAGTAGTGAAAGCTGGTAATGCCGGTGGAGTAGTAGTCGCGGTGAACGAGGGCGAAGCCAAGCAACTGGGAGCTCCAGGTCAGGTGGAAGAAGTCACCTTTAAAGTTAATCCGAAGTCCTAAGGCAAATTTCAGATTTT
>CAZJJR010000007.1:36222-38012 GCA_964546365.1 uncultured bacterium
TGTGCTTAGCAATTCTTTTTTTAGGAAGTAACAGGGGCACGGCCATAGATTTCGGTTAAAATCCTCAGGCATTCCCGAAAACTTTGCCAAGTAGGTTCTTGAGACCCGGAAAAGATAGCCCCTTTAACTTGGCCATCCAATGCTTCCCATCGATAGCGCCACTCCCAGTTACCCTCTCCCACACCCGGTTTGTTCATCCGCGCTTCGCTACCTAAACCGAAAACATCTTGGAGAGGAATAATTGCTTGGTTGGCTACAGAACCATAAACTACTCGAATTAAATCCCAATGGATTTCTCCGCTAGTACAACCCAAATAGTTAAGGATGTGATTCTTTTCATCATCTGATAACTTATCGAACCATCCCACGGTCGTATCGTTATCGTGGGTACCCGTGTACGCTACGCAGTTGCGGGAATAATTAAAAGGTAAATAGGGATTGCCCGGGTCAGAACCATAAGCAAACTGCAAAATCTTCATACCGGGAAATTCAAATCGATCGCGCAGTTCCTCTACCTCTGGGGTAATTAAGCCTAAATCCTCGGCAACAATCGGCAACTTACCCAATTTCTCTTTCACGACTTCAAACAAAGCCGCCCCTGGTGCTTCTACCCACTCACCATTAATAGCGGTTTCTTCTCCTTCTGGCACTGCCCAGTAAGACTCGAATCCTCGGAAGTGGTCGATGCGAATGATATCTACATAATCCAGCATCGACTGGAAGCGCAGCACCCACCAGCTAAAGTTATCTTTCTGTAATTGTTCCCAGTTATAAACCGGATTGCCCCACAATTGCCCGGTTTCGCTGAAGTAATCCGGTGGTACCCCTGCCATGAGTGCTGGTTCTCCGGTTTCTTCATCCAGACAAAATATTTGGGGATTGGCCCAAACATCGGCGCTGTTGTGGGCTACGTAAATGGGAATGTCGCCAATAATTTGGATGCCCCGCATATTAGCGTAGGTTTGTAGTTCCGACCACTGGCGGAAAAACTCATATTGAACGAATTTATGAAAAATAATCTCTGCATTGAGCCGCCGCCCCAACTGATCGATAGTGGCTGGGTCGCGTTTGGCAAGTTCCGGTTCCCAAGTATGCCAGCTTGCACCTTCATGGGTATCCAGGAAAGTCATAAATAAAGCATAGTCATCCAACCAATAAGCCTTGCTACTGCAAAATCCGGCAAACTGCTGTTGTTGGGATGGGGAGGCTTTGATTTTAAAGTTCTCGCAGGCTTTTTGAAGCAGGGGCATTTTTATTTTGATTACTAATTCGTAATCTACCCGATCGGCAGGAAATTCTGGCAAATCTGCCAAATCCCCATCACTTAGAAATCCCTCGTCTCGCAGCTTTTCCGGGCTGATCAGCAGGGGATTGCCAGCCATTGCCGAAAAACACATATAAGGAGAATTACCATAGCCTGTCGGCCCTAAAGGTAAGACCTGCCAAAATTGTTGCTTGCCTTCAGCCAAAAAATCTACAAAGCGATACGCGTCAAAACCCAAGTCTCCTATGCCAAAACGACTGGGAAAGGAAGTGGGGTGCAGCAAAATGCCACTCGATCTGGGAAACGGCATAATTAATTCAAAAAATAAGCTATAAGAAGCAGACGATACGACATTATCACGTAGAAGCAGCTTTCCAATGTGCCGAAGTCTAAGTAGTTTTTTAAGCACTTTAGGCAAGTAACTGGATTTACGACTGACCGAGCGCTATGCTGAGAGCGTGTAAATCGCTTTTTTCAGATTTTTTGCCTCGTGACTTACCGGCATCCTACTCCTCCAGTCGATATC
>CAZJJR010000007.1:38134-57508 GCA_964546365.1 uncultured bacterium
GGATTATGGAGAATCCGTGGAAACGGCAGCACGACGGGAAGCCCTGGAGGAAATTAGCTTAGAAGTGGATTTAATCGAACAGTTTCACGTTTATTCAGACCCGAATCGCGACCCCCGCCAGCATACGATGAGCGTGGTGTTTATCGCTACAGCTACCGGGAAACCGAACGCGGGGGATGATGCCAAGGGCATCGGCGTGTTTGAATCTTGGCGAGTTCCCCCTAATCTTTGTTTCGATCACGACAGGATTTTGCAAGATTATTGGCGTTATCGTCATTATGGGATACGCCCTGGTTTGTGAGGGGCTAGGGGCTAGGGGCTAGGGGAAGAGGGGAAAGGGAGAAAAGGGGAAAGAGAAAATTTTGTGGCTCTTGAATTCTGACTCCTGGCTCCTGACTCCTGAATTCTGAATTCTGAATTCTGAATTCTGACTCCTGAATTCTGACTTCATCCTTTAGTTGCTCTTAATTGTCCGCAAGCGGCATCTGCTTCTAATCCTCGCGAATAGCGGACGCTAACTGCAATATGTCGCTTTTCTAAAGCCGATACGAAAGCTTGAATGCGTTTTGAATTCGGTCGTTGGTAGTCAGCTTCGTGGATGGGATTATAAGGAATCAAATTAACGTGACTTTGGAAACCTTTTACGTATTCAGCTAATTCTTGGGCGTGTTCGGGCAAATCATTTAAACCAGCTAAGAGGATATATTCAAAAGTTACTCTTCTGCCAGTTATTTCTACATATTCCCGACATTCGGATAGCAAAGTTTCGAGCGGATAATGTTTGGCGCTGGGAATTAATTTTTCTCGTAAAGTTTGATTGGAAGCGTGCAAACTAACTGCTAAAGTAACTTGCAATTGGTATTCTGCTAAACGGCGAATTTTGCCGGGAATGCCAACTGTGGAAATGGTAATTCCTCTTTGTCCGATACCGACATCTTGGTTGAGGGATTTAACCGCTCCTACCACATTATCGATATTCAATAAAGGTTCGCCCATCCCCATAAAGACTATGTGGCTGACGCGACGTTGAAAATCTTCTTGAACTGTGAGAACTTGATCGATGATTTCATGGCGTGCTAGGTTGCGGATGAAACCTCCTTTACCGGTGGCGCAGAAGTCGCACGCCATCGGACAACCTACTTGGGAAGAAACGCAAACGGTTAAGCGTTTTTCGGAAGGAATACCGACAGTTTCAATGATGTTTCCATCAGATAATTTAAGTAAATATTTGACGGTTTCATCACTGGCAACCGATCGATAATGTACGATCGATCGACCGATATTTACGTCTGCGACATCTTGCCGCCACTGTTTGGGAAAAACGGTGATTTCGGCAAGATTGCGGATTCCTTTTTCGTAAATCCATTGATGTAATTGACGACCTCGATATGCTGGTTGTCCTTGTTGTTTTACCCAGTCGGTTAGTTCGGTAACGTTTGCTCCTAGTAGGGGCGATAAGGTGGGGGGATGGGGGGATGGGGAGATGGGGGTAATATTTTTTACTTCAGATTTCATTCTTTATCCTTCAGGCTTTATCCTATATATTCGATCGTACATCTTTCAAACTTCATCCCTCATCCTTGCAGAGTTGGGTTTCCTGGCGTCAACCCAACCTACGAAAAACTTCATCCTTTACACTTCATCCTTCATCCTTTAGAAGTGGCAATCTGATGGTGAATGTTGCGCCTTTACCTTCGCCGGGACTGTGGGCAAAAACCGTACCGCCGTGTAGTTCTACTAGGTGACGGACGATCGCTAATCCTAAGCCGAGTCCGCCGTGCGATCGCGTAATGCTACTATTTTCTTGGCGGAAGCGATCGAATACGTAAGGAAGAAAGTTAGGATTAATACCTTGTCCCGTATCGCTTACTTGGATTCGGGCATATTTAGGAGTGAGAGATTTGGAATTACTGACCGGTGAGAGTGAATGAGCAGGGGTAGTATTTGGTGGTTGTTCTCCCACCATTTCCCGCGACAAGCGAATGTCGATTCGTCCGCCAGAGGGGGTAAACTTGATGCCATTGGATAGTAAATTCCAAATCGCTTGTTGTAAAGCATCTGCATCCCCCGCGACTAGTCCCACAGGTTCGGCAAAATAGTTCAGTTCGATCCCTTTAGCTTCAGCCGTCGGTCGTACTGTATCCAAGGCAACCATAATGATCGGGTTAAGCTCAACAGGAGACAGTTCTAGTTGTAGTTTGCCCCGGATGATGCGGGAGACATCCAACAGATCGGATACCATTTGAGTTTGGGCGCGGGCGTTGCGTTCGATCGTTTCTAAAGCACGCTCTGCGGTGGCAGGATCTATTTTACGACTTCGCAGTAGAGTAGCCCAACCGAGAATCGAGTTGAGTGGCGTCCGCAATTCGTGGGAAAGAACGGCTAAAAATTCGTCTTTCAGGCGGTTAGCTTCCCGGGCTTCCTGATGCGTTCTGGCATTATCTACTATAATTGCAGCGCGGCTTGCTAACTCTTCAGCTAGTGCCAAATCTTGCAGAGAGTAGTGGCGTTTGGATTCGGCAAAAGCAAAAGTTAGCACCCCTAAAGTTTTTCCTTGTACGATCAGGGGTACGACGATCGAAGAGGAAAGATTAGGTATTTCTAGATTAAAAACATTGTCTCCGTTAACTGCTCTGTCTTGAGAAAGTTCGGGATAAAATACTGGATGGCCTGTCTGTAAAATCTCTAGAATTGGATGTGTTTGGTGGGGATTTACTAATAGTAGCCATTGTAATTCTAGTATTTTTTCTGCTTCGGCGCGATCGGGATTGGCAACTGCTAAAGGACAAATACTACCATTTTCTTTCACTATATAAACCAGACACCAGTCAGCTAAGTAAGGTACGACGAAATGTGCCAACTGACTGAGGGTACTTTCGTAGTCGAGGGAAGAAGCCAGAATCATACTCGCTTCTGCTAAGAAAGCAAATCTTTTTTGTTGAGCTTCTGCATAAACACGGGCTGCTTGTTCTTGAATTAATTGCGTTCTTTCTTCTTCTGCTTGTTTGAGTTCGGTAATATCGCGACTGACCACTAAAGCTGATTCGATCGAACCTTCTTGATTTAATTCCGGTACGACGCGAGATTGATAGTTACGCAGTCCGTTAACGGTGAAGGTTTGAAATTCAATAACTTGTTCTTTACCCGTACTAAAAACTTGCTCTAGCGTAGTTTCCCAAAGTTGACATAAGTTTTCTGGCGAACCTAATTCTCGAAACGTTTTCCCGATAAAAGTAGAGGCTGGCATTCCGGTAGTTTTTTCTACTACTGGATTGACATATAAGTATCGTAATTCGCGATCGCAGCGGAGAACTACATCGGGGGAATTCTCTATTAATGTTTTGAATTCCTGCTCCCGACGGTATAATGCTTGTTCTGCTTGTTTGCGATCGGTAATATCTCGTTGGATGGCTACCCAGTGAGTATACCAACCTGTTTCATTTGCTACTGGTACGATGCTGAGTTCTACCCAAATTTCCGATCGATCCTTGCAATAATTGATAATTTCTACTTCCACTGGTTGCCATTTTTGCAAGGCAGCGCGGATTTTATTCAAAGCAGCGCGATCGCTTTTTGGCCCTTGTAAAATGCGAGGAGTTTTTCCTAGTATTTCTTCAGCTGTATAACCAGTTAAGCGGGTAAACGCATCGTTAACGTAAATAATGCGAGGGCCAGGTTTTTCAATCGGTTCTGCTTCTGTAATGACAACTGCATCGTTGGCATTGACTACCACTGATTCTAATAAGCGCAATCTTTCAATTGCTTTTACTTGTTCGGTGGTGTCTTGCACTAAAGCCACAAAGTAATCGATCGTCCCATCTTGTTGGCGCACGCATTGAGTGACCGTGGTGGTGTGAATTACTTCGCCGTTTTTGCGGATAAATCGCTTTTCTATAGCATAACTTTGAATTTCTCCAGTCAATACTCGGTTAAAATGGGCGATATCTAGCCCTAGATCGTCAGGGTGAGTAATTTCAGCCCAATTCATTTGATTTAATTCCGATCGCGAATAGCCGAAGATTTCGCATAATTTATCATTTACTTGCAACCAACCTTTATCTAAAGAAGTAATGGCAATCCCAATTAAAGGCAATTCAAAGTAGCTGCGAAAACGTTTTTCGCTTTGTTGCAAAGCTTCTTGTTCGCGGATGCGATTGGCGATTTCTGCTTGTAATTGTTTATTGATTTTAGCTAATTCAGCAGTACGTTGTTCTACTAAAACCTCCAATTCAGCAGCAAAGTTTTGTAGTGCTGCTTCTGCTTCTTTCCGCTGAGTAATATCTTCAGCAATTCCTGCAATGCGATAAACTTCTCCTAACTCGTTTTTAATCGGAAATCCTCGATCCCAAATCCAACGAATCGAACCATCAGGCTTAACAATTCGATATTCTTCTTCCGTGCATTCTCCTTGGATTTGTTTCTCCAAGCTTAAAAATACTCGCCATTGGTCGTCTGGATAAACATTATCCACAAAAGACCTAGCTTCTTCGTAAATACTCTGGCATTGGCGACCCCAGATCTTTTCGTAAGCAGGACTGATATATAGCATTTGGTAGTTTTTAGTGTCAAACATCCAAAAAACTTGATGGATGTTTTCTGCTAGTTGACGAAAGCGTTGGTCGGATTCCTGCAAAGCTGTTAGTGTTGATTGTAATTCTCGTTGCCGAATTTGAATTTCTTTGGCTAAAGTTGTTAAATCTTTAGTTTGGCTGGCCAACTCTTGTTGCAAGATTTCCCTCGCACGCTTCATGGTGATGAGGTTGTCGATCCGCGCTTTTAACTCTTCGGCTGAGAAAGGTTTCATCAGGTAATCTTGAGCGCCTTCTCTTAACATTTGCACTCGCAGTTCGTCGTCTGCTTTGGCCGTTAAAAGTACGATCGGTACTCCATCTAGCTGAGAAATTTCGCGAATCTTCAACACCATGCGATCGCCACTCATGTGAGGCATCATCACGTCGGTGAGAATTAGGTCGGGATTTGATTCGATCGCTTTTTGCAGCCCTTCTCGTCCATTGACGGCAGTAATTACGCAATATTCAGATGCCAGGATTTCGGTGATGAACCGATTCATCTCCAGGTTGTCTTCTACCACCAGTACTACCGGAGATTGGTAATTCGGAGGTGCTGGAGGACTGGTAACGGATGAGGTAGGGAGAGGGGAAGATGGGGTGAAAAGATTAATTCGATCGAGCTTTTCATCCTTAAATTGCGCTCCCCAACTGGTAAACGCGACATCGGATATTTGTTTGGTTTCTACTTTTACTCCTGGTGGCGCGACTAAAGGCAGTTGAATCGTAAATATAGCGCCTCCCCAGGAGGAGTCACCGACTGCGATCGTACCACCATGTAACTCTACAAATTCTTTAACAATCGCTAATCCCAAACCAGTACCGCCAAAAGAGGGATCTCCTGCTTGTTCTCCTTGACGAAAAGGCTCAAAAATGATTTCTCTGAATTCCGGAGCTACACCAGAGCCACTATCTTCTACAGTAATAGTGGCAAATGGCGAACCATTAACTACCGAATTTTCTCCTGCTGTCTCACTCGACACGCTCAAACTAATATTGCCACCACTAGGAGTAAATTTAAAAGCATTAGAAAGTAAATTGAAAAAAACGCGCTGCAATTTTTCAGAATCGACTTGTGCTGACAGAAATTCTGGAGTTTCAACCCTAAGAGAAATCTGGCGTTGTTCGGCTAGCGGTTCAAAATGAGCGGCAATAATTTTTACTAGTTGACCTATATTTATTTCTGCATAGCTGATAGTCATTTGTGCTGCTTCTAATTTGGCAACATCCAGCAAATCGTTCACCTGTTTGAGCAAAGTTCGAGCATTGCGACGAACGACTTGCAGAGAATAGCGTTGCTGTTGATTTAGTTCTTCCGAAGCTAACAAATTTTCAGTTGGCCCTAAAATTAATGCTAAAGGCGTTCGCAATTCATGGCTGACGTTAGCAAAAAACTGGCTTTTGAGTCGGTCTTGTTCTTTGAGCTTTTGAGTAAGAGTTTCTAGTTCTTGATTGGCAATTTCTAATTGCTGTTTTCGCTGTTGAGAAGTTTTAGCAGCTTCCACTAGTGCTAAAATTTGGGGAATTAGGGAAGGTAATACCAAAGCAGTTGTCACGGAAGCAACTGCTGTCATCAGTTTTACTTCTCCCGACAGCCAGTAAAGTGGCGTCCACAGCGTCCACACATCCATAAAGTGCGTACCGCCACAAGCAGTGATGAATGTTCCAAATAAAAGAAACATCCAATGAAAAGGTATATCTTGACGAGATTTATAAACTAAATAGGCTAGACACCCAGAAATCGCTACATAAGATAATCCGATTAGCAAATCGGATATAAAATGAAGCGATACTAGTTCTGGCTTCCACAGATAGCAATGACCGTGTGCAATAAAACCGCTTGCCACTAATAAATTTTGCAATAATCCCGGCCACACTAGCATCAGCCCTAGTGCGATAGCCAATACGCCTATGCCATATGTTATATCTTGCCGATGTATGTTCATCTATCTTTGAGCCCTCTTTACGCAAAGGGTAAAGCAAAATAAAGGTAGTTGTCAGTGTCGATATTCAATCAGAATGCCGCTCTAGTTGAGATATCAACCGAAAATCCCTTAGGGGAATTAGATTGTAACAATCCGATACTGCTAATTTATATCAGTGCTTCTCAACAGGGGAGGGCTGTAAATCTGAAAAAAGTATTAAACGTTACTTATAATTTAACTAATTTAGATATGGTAAAGATCGACTTTCCATCAGGAACGGGATTAATTTGTTTAAATTTTTAATAAAGATTGTCTGCTACCAAGATTTCGGCTTGGCATGGGCAGTTGTAAAATTGCTATCTACGCCATAAGATAGAATTTATTTTTTGCTAATCATTAAGAAAATTTCTATCTTTTGATAGTTGCCAACATTCACGAGCAATCGCCCAATCTTCTTGAGTATGAATAACTAAAACCCGTACTTTGGAATCAGCGGTAGCGATATCTTCATCTCTAGGAGAACGGATATTTTTTGCTAAATCTAGTTTTAAACCAAGAAAATCAAAAGCTTCACAAGTAGCAGCACGAATATCGGCAGAATTTTCTCCTATACCCGCCGTGAAAATTAAAGCATCTAATCCTCCCAAACTGACTAGCATCGCGCCAATATAAGAGCGCAAACGATGCACGAACATATCAAAGGATAGTTTAGCACGAGAATTACCTTGAGCGATCGCATCCATAATCGATCGCAAATCGCTGGATATGCCAGAAATACCTTGCAAACCAGATTGGCGATTCAGTATTTTATCAAGTTTATCGGGGGTAGAGTCTGTTTGCCGTAAAACGTACAACAAGATGCCTGGATCGATCGAACCAGAACGACTACCCATCATTAATCCTTCGAGAGGGGTAAATCCCATTGTAGTATCGATACTTACACCACCACGAATCGCCGCTAACGAACATCCATTCCCCAAATGACAATTAATTAACCGCAATTGTTGTAGATCTTTTCCCAAAATTTGGGCGGCGCGATGGCTGCAATATTGATGGCTGATTCCGTGAAAACCGTAGCGGCGAATTCCTTCATCTAACCATTCATAGGGGACTGGATAAAAAAAAGCAGCAGGGGGTAAAGTGGAATGGAAAGCGGTATCGAATACGGCTACTTGGGGAACGTTTCTTAAAATTTTTTCGATGGCTTCGATTCCTTCTAAGTTGACTGGATTATGGACTGGTGCAAAAACAGATAAGCGGTTAATTGCAGCTTTAACATCTGAGTTGATGAAGGTACTTTTTTGATATTCGCTTCCTCCATGTACTACGCGATGACCGACAATATCAATTTCTCGATTATCGGAAATTACTTTAGTTGAACCGCTTGATAAAGCTTTGAACATTTCAGACATCACGAAGGGGCGGGAATCTGTCTGAAATGTTTTTTCTAGCTTTTCTCCTCTGGCGGTTTTTATTTTCATTTCCGCTTCACCTTGATGATGATTCCAATCAATTTGGGCTGACCAAATTGGTTGTAGTGGTTCTTGGGGAAGCGCATTATTATTTATTTCGTAGAGGGACGTTTTTTGGCTGCTTGAACCTGCGTTTAGTACTAAGATTTTCATGATATTGATTTTAAGTTAACTGTGGGATTACAATCTTATTTTATTTACCGCAGGTGTAAGAGGATAAACGCAGATGTAGGCGATAGCCTTCCCGTAAGGTACGCAGATGTATTTGTAATGTTATTGTTTTGTGGAAGGGATTTTGAGCGATGTGTTTTGGATGGGTTTTAAGTTCCTGGTAGGCTGCGTAGCTGTTCGTCCATGTAACAGCGATCGCCTAATACTTCTAATAGTGGCCCATAGACATCTAGTTTGACGATGCTGATGGAACCGGCTAGGGCGTTTATGCGATCGCGATAACGTCCTAAGTCTATTCCCAACAAGCTACAAAGCATAATTCTAATGGTTGCTTTATGGGAAACTACTAAGACGTTTCCATCTGCATATTTTTGTTCGATTTCCGCAATTACTAGGGAAGCGCGACTGGCAATTTGAACGGCGGTTTCTCCTCCCGTGGGGGAATTCCAAGCAGGTTCAGTTAACCAACGAACGTAATCTTCATGATATTTTTGATTGACTTCTTCTACTGTTAAACCTTCCCATTGTCCGTAACGAATTTCCTTTAATCCTTCTCTCAATTCCATTTTCATCCCAATCGCATCGCATAAAGGTTTCGCAGTAGCGATCGTTCTTTTCATCGGACTAACATAAACAGCTTCCCAAGGTAAAGCAGAATATTTCTCCGCAAAAGCCTTAGCCATTAAAGTCCCATTTGATGTTAATTCCGGATCTAAATCACCGCAATAACCACCAGTTTTGCTGTAAGTTGTTTCCCCATGCCGTAGAAAGTAAATTTTTAAGCTCATAGTTTTAATTGGTCATTGGTCATTGGTCACTTGTCATTGGTTCTGGTCAGTTCTTATTACCCGATCTTGATATTATCTATAAACATCTATCTAAATCTGCGTTCATCTGCGTTCATCCTCTTACATCTGCGGTTTCAAAAAATGTTTAAATCTACTCACAGAATATCTAAATATCTACGGTGGGCGCAGCCCACCATAATCCATAATATAGATCAAGCAGGCACTTTAGCTGACACTTTCTTAGCCGCGCTAATCTCATTTTGACAAGGACGGCCTTGTTCAAAATCGCTGATATTAGCTAAAGTAGTTTCAGCAATATTATGCAACGCCTCTTCAGTAAAAAATCCTTGATGTCCCGTCACAATTACATTAGGAAAAGTAGTCAAACGTTGAAAAACATCATCTTGAATGATTTCTTCGGACATATTCTCAAAAAACAACTCCGATTCCTTTTCGTAAACATCTAAACCAAGATAACCTATTTTCCGAGATTTTAAGGCAACGATCGCAGCATCCGTATCAATTAAAGCACCCCGACTAGTATTAATTAACATGACACCTTCTTTCATTTGTGCCAACGCTTCATCATTAATTAAATGATAAGTTTCGGGAGTGAGAGGACAATGAAGGGTGATAATATCGGAATTAGTAAATAATTCCGGAAGTTCGACGTATTTGACGCCAATTTGTTCGCATTCTGAGTTCCGATAAACATCGTAGGCGAGTAAGTTGCAGCCAAATCCCTTCATAATTTGGGCGACAATTGCACCAATTTTCCCAGTACCGATAATCCCCACAGTACGTCCGTATAAGTCAAATCCCATCAGTCCATCTATAGAAAAATCCCCCTCTCGGACTCGGTTATAAGCGCGATGGATTTTGCGATTCAGGGATAAGATTAAGGCGAGGGTATGTTCTGCCACTGCATAAGGCGAATAGGCAGGAACTCGCACCACGGTAATTCCCAAATCGTTGGCGACTGGCAAATCTACGTGATTGAAACCGGCAGAACGCAAAGCAAGCAAACGAGTTCCTTGGGAAGCGAGAATTTTTAAAGTTTCTGCATCTGGTTGATCGTTGACAAAGACGCAAACGGCGGGAAATCCTTTCGCCAAAACTGCGGTATGGGAATCGAGTTTTGGTTCTAAGAATACTAATTGATGACCGAATTTGGCATTGGCAGTTGCTAAGAATTTGCGATCGTAATTTTTGGTGCTAAAAACGGCTACTCTCATGGAAAACATCCCGTAGATTTTAAACTTCAGATTTTAGCGCAAGACTTTAAATTGGGTAATCGTTAATTGGTCAATCGCTTTCCGATTACCCAATCTAAAATCTAAAATCTAAAATCTAAAATCTAATAAGGCCATTTCCAATCCCGCACATCTGGCAGATCGTCGCCGTACTTGGTGATATATTGCAAATGTTCGATCAGTTTGTCGCGGATGAACTGCTTGACGTAGCCTGCTGCATAGCCTACTTTAGGAACGCGATCGATTACATCACCCACGAGATGGAAGCGATCGAGATCGTTCATCACCACCATATCAAATGGAGTAGTAGTTGTACCCTCTTCCTTATATCCGCGAACGTGCAGATTTTTGTGATTCGTCCGGCGATAAGTCAAGCGGTGAATCAGCCAAGGATAACCGTGGAAAGCAAAAATGATCGGCTTATCTTTAGTGAAGATAGCATCGAAATCCGGATCGCTTAATCCGTGGGGATGTTCCTTCGGCGGTTGCAAAGTCATCAAATCCACCACGTTCACCACCCGCACTTTCAACTCCGGTAAGTGTTGGCGCAAAATATCAACTGCCGCCAAAGTTTCTAAAGTGGGAATATCTCCCGCACAAGCCATGACTACATCCGGTTCGTTACCTCGATCGTTGCTGGCCCACTCCCAGATGCCCAGTCCAGCCGTGCAATGCTTCACCGCCGCATCCATATCTAAATATTGCAGCGCCGGTTGCTTACCCGCAATAATTACATTGATATAGTTACGGCTGCGGAGACAGTGGTCGGTCACCGATAGCAAAGTATTGGCATCCGGCGGTAAATAAACGCGGATGGCTTCCGGTTTTTTGTTAATTACGTGGTCGATAAAACCGGGGTCTTGGTGAGAAAAACCGTTGTGGTCTTGTCGCCAAACGTGAGATGTGAGTAGATAGTTGAGGGAAGGAATCGGTCTGCGCCAAGGAATCCGATTAGTAGTTTCCAGCCACTTGGCGTGTTGATTGAACATCGAATCGATGATGTGGATGAACGCCTCGTAGCAGGAGAAGAAACCGTGACGACCTGTGAGAGTATAACCTTCCAGCCATCCCTGACACATATGTTCGCTGAGGACTTCCATTACCCGACCGTCTTGGGAAATATGGTCATCCTCTGGCAAAATATTCGCCATCCACACCCGGTCAGTTGCTTCAAATACGGCATCCAAACGATTGGAAGCGGTTTCATCTGGGCCCATGATGCGGAAATTCTTCGTTTCCAGGTTTTGTTTCATCACGTCCCGCAAAAATTGTCCGGTGATGCGGGTAGCTTCCGAAGTTATGGTACCTGGTTTGGGAATTTCGATCGCGTATTTGCGAAAATCAGGTAACTTCAAATCTCGCGTCAAAATCCCGCCATTCGCATGGGGATTATCACTCATACGGCGAGTCCCCTTCGGCGGCAATTCTGCCAATTCGGGAATTAACCTACCATTCTCATCAAACAATTCTTCTGGCTGGTAACTCTTCAGCCAATCTGCCAACAACTGGAGATGTTCCGGCTTCTTAGTCACATCGGAAAACGGAACTTGGTGAGAACGCCAGTAATCTTCCGTTTTCTTGCCATCCACATCTTTTGGCCCCGTCCAACCTTTCGGCGTCCGCAAAATAATCATCGGCCATTGGGGACGCTGGACATAGCCATTAATCCTCGCATCGCGTTGAATAGCTTTAATTTCCGAAATGATTTTATCTAAAGTACCCGCCATTAACTGATGGATATCTTCCACCGGGTAAGAACCTTCCACAAAATAAGGTTTATACCCGTATCCCACGAACAAACTTTCCAATTCCTCATCACTCATCCGCGCCAACACGGTGGGATTGGCAATTTTGTAGCCATTCAAATGCAGAATGGGAAGAACCGCCCCATCGTGTTTGGGATTGAGAAACTTGTTCGAGTGCCAACTAGTAGCGAGTGGCCCTGTTTCCGCTTCCCCATCTCCCACCACACAAGCCACGATCAAATCCGGATTGTCAAAAGCAGCACCATAGGCATGAACTAAAGAGTAACCCAACTCGCCGCCTTCATGAATCGAACCGGGAATTTGCGGCGCAACGTGGCTGGGAATGCCGCCAGGGAATGAGAATTGTTTAAATAGTTTTTTCATCCCCTCCGCATCTTGAGTGATGTCGGGGTAATATTCGCTGTAACTTCCCTCTAGGTAGGTGTTAGCAACTATACCAGGCCCGCCGTGACCCGGCCCGATAATGTAAATCATGTCCAGGTCGTAAGCTTTAATCACCCGATTCAAATGAACGTAGATGAAATTCAAACCGGGTGTCGTCCCCCAATGTCCGAGTAATCTGGGTTTAACGTGTTCTATTTTCAGGGGTTCTCTTAGTAGCGGATTATCTAATAAATAAATTTGTCCCACAGAAAGATAGTTAGCTGCCCGCCAGTAAGCGTTCATCTTACGCAGTTCTTCTGCGCTGAGGGGTTTCGTTCTTTCTAGAGTTGCTCCTACCATACCTAGTGGGTTAATCCTAAATAAACGATTTTTGACAAATTTTCACTTCCCATTATGACGACAGGATTTTTTGTATCCTATTGCTAAGGGTAGATTTCCTCAAAAATAAAAAATGCTCGTAAAAGCTTGATGAATATTGGGTTAAAAGTGCGTTAACTCAAATCGTCCACTAGGGTTAGAAACCGGGTCTTTTGCAATTAGCGATACCTGAAATTATAAATTTTTTGCGGTAGTTACCTGGTTTCTCAAGTCTGGCTGAGAATGTTATGCCTTGGAAATTAGTTGCGATCGCTTAATGAGGATTAATCTGCAAATTCTGCGGGATAGAAACCCGGTTTCTTCAAGAAACCGGGTTTCTATGTACCAGTGAGCAAAATTTTGGATATTACTAATAGTTTTATTGCTTTAAAAAACTGTACAGCGCGAAATATGCAAATTAATAATTAGAAAAAATAAATGCAGATAAATCAGTGAATTATCTGCATCGATCTGCGATGAAAGTAGGGGGGAGATTACCCACCCTACATAAATCAATTTTGCTGAAAAGTGCTATCTGCCGATACCTGAGTAGCTACCGAGACTTGCTGAACAGGTACTGCCGCTTGTTGCAAAATTGGCGTGCGCGTAATCGAACTATTCGCCAAAGTAAACAGCGGATTAGACAAAATGCCCGCTAGAGAGGTGGCAATTACTGACAATACCAACCCAACTTGTAAAGGGCGCATTCCCGGTAAGTTCCAGCGAATTTCGGGATAATTCTTCACAGCGTCGGACATTTCTTGGGGTTCTTTTACTACCATCATCTTCACGACGCGGATGTAGTAGTAAATGGAGACAACGCTAGTGATTAAACCTAGTAGCACTAACAGGTAAAGTCCAGCTTGCCAACCTGCCCAGAATAGATACAGTTTGCCAAAGAAACCCGCCAAAGGTGGTATTCCGCCGAGAGACAGCAGACAAATACTGAGTCCTAAGGTGAGAAGCGGGTCTTTTTGATACAAACCGGAGTATTCGCTAATTTGGTCGGTTCCCGTCCGTAACGTAAACAGGATGACGCAGGTAAAGCCTCCCAAGTTCATGAACAGATAAATCAGGAGGTAAAAAACCATACTGGCATAACCAGCTTCGGTGCTGGCAATCAAACCCAGCATGACAAAACCGGCTTGGGCGATCGAAGAATAAGCTAGCATCCGTTTCATGCTAGTTTGGGCCAGGGCAACTACGTTACCCAACACCATGCTGAGAATCGCCAGGGCGGTAAACACAAAGTGCCATTGTTCGGTAACCAGGGGAAAAGCAGTGACCATCAAACGGATGGCGAGGGCAAATCCGGCTGCTTTGGAACCGACGGAGAGGAAAGCTACCACTGGGGTGGGAGAACCTTCGTAAACGTCGGGCGTCCACTGGTGGAAAGGTACGGCGGAAATTTTGAAGGCAATACCGGCGATCGCAAATACTAAAGCAATCACCAAACCCAAGGATTGACCGCTACTAGCAATCTGAGATGCGATCGCTTCTAAGCGAGTTTCTCCACCAGACAATCCGTACAGCAAAGAGATGCCGTATAAGAAAATACCGGAACTGCTAGCGCCGATCAGCAGGTATTTCAACGCTGCTTCGTTCGATCGAGGGTCGCGTTTGGTATAACCTGTCAGCAAGTACGAAGAAATACTGAGGGTTTCCAAACTAACGAAAATCGTCACCAACTCATTTGCCCCAGATAGGAACATACCGCCAACTGTTGCAGAAAGCAAAATGGCGATAAATTCCCCCAACGACGTGCCAGACTGTTCGATGTAGCGGATGGACATCAAAATCGTCACAGCCGCCGATACAGCAACTACTCCCCGAAATACGATACTGAGGGCATCACCGTTAAAACCACCCAGAAAGGCGATCGTATTTTCCTTGTCCCATTGAAAGTACAGGAAAACGACGGCAAGCAGAAGACCTGCGATCGCTGCATAAGGCGTCCAACGAGAGGAAGTGCGCCCTCCAATCAAGTCGCCCATCAATACCACGACGAGGGTAATAATTACGATACCCTCTGGCCAAATCGTGCCAGCATTCAGCTGGGCTGCTAGTTCAGCAAAACTCATAGCACCTATAATTATTGGGAATGAGGCATAGAAACTGGATTCCTTAATATTATTGCGTTCTAGGTTGCTTCTCACCAGTTTGTAGTGACGACTTTAGTCCTTAAGTGCGCCAATTATCCAACTTCAAACCGTAACCCAATCCTTGAATCCGCTGATAGTGCGATAAATTGCCACTCACCAAAGTTAAATCATGTTGTAGAGCCGTAGCAGCAATTATCGCATCAGCTAGACCGATTGGTTGTCCCGTTCGTTCCAAATCTCCATAAATCCGTCCCGCTATTTCAGCAGTAACAGCGTCCATTATTAATACTTCTAAACCCGAAATTTCCGCCAAAAACTCTTGAATGCGGTTCTCTCGTCCCAGCTTACGCCATCCTTTGACAATTTCTGTTACTGTAATCACAGAAATTGTATATCGAGTAAAAACCGCCAGATAAGCAATACCCCTTGCCAAAACTTGCTGATTAATACGCTTGCGGCTTTCAGAAAAAATATCCGTGTCAAGAAGTACTTTATCCACTTTTTTGATTTCAGGATTGTGCTGTGCGATCGGAAATACTAGCTTTCACTGATGCAGTTACATCTGCACTTTCTCCAAATCTTTGATTCAACGGATGTGCGGCTCGATCTCTCATAATATCAGCCATCATCTCATCAACTAATTCTGGTTCATCCTCCCACCCCCCTATAAAGGGATAATTGGGTGCTTCTGTTACCGCCATTCCATCGATCGCCTTACTAATCACTTCATCCAAACTACAATGATGCCACTTTGCCATCCATTGCGCTTTTTCCAATGTTGCTTCTGATAGTTCAATTTCAATTTTTTTCATGCTGTTTTTTTGCCCCATTCTGACTAAATGCAATCTTAACATCTTCCGCTGATGTAAAGTTGTGAGGTAACCTTAAGAAGTCATTTTTTTTAGTGATAGAATAATTTTTTTTTAACAGGTTAATTTCCTGGTAATTTATTTGCACTTTTAAAATTGTATATTCCTGCCAATTATCTATTTCTACAGCTTGCCATCGTTCGCATATTCGTGCGTAGCCAATACCTTCGATCAACGCCCTACGAATGTCTGATTCTTCTTCATCTGAAAGCCATTCAACTTGCCATTGGTTCGGATGTAGTTTACCATACTTTTCAGGTAAGGTTACGCCGTAATAGGAGTACAAACTGTATCCATCAGGAAACCGGATCGCAGGTTTTCCTTCTGCATGAAGGTGATTTTGATTATCTAAAGATAGTTCTATGGGTCGATCGCATACAATTGCTATACTTTCAAAGGGTACAAACCACCCACAATCTTTAACTAGCATCTGGAGAGCTTCCCATTTACTGCGATCGCAAGTACAATTCAAAACAGAAATACAAAAGTCATAAAAACAAATACAACTAGCCAATGTTTCTGGTTTGATAGAAACTTTTAATAACTCTGCTAGCGGAGTAAGTTCTGTATAAATATTAGTCTCCGGTCGGTTTATCTGTTCGATCAGATATAAATAATCTTGGCTGTACAATTGGCTTTCCATTTGATTGTACAGTTGCTGCTCTATTTTAAATAAATTTTTCCCTACTTTATTTCTTAATTCTCTATCAAGAAGCCTGGATATTTCTCTCCCTATTTGATTCTCTATCTGTTTCTCTAGGACAAGCCACAATTGCCTAATCAAAGGATTGCCTCCCGACAAGCTGTATTGCTGCATCCACTGTTTATGCAGCAGAGTTTTTACTCCTTTTTTCGAGAGATTTTGCAGCCTAGAGTCTAACTTACCTAACCCCTCATAAGGACTATCGTAAAAAATTAGACGAGGTTTAGATAAACCAATTGCCGCGTATGCTGCGTCTATAGCTTTTGCTGCTTTTTGACGATCGATCCTTTCGGTGGAAAGCGATCGCGCTTTCCACTTTTCCACATAAACTGGTATTAGCGCTTCTTGTTCTGGCGTAAGTTCGGTAATTTTGTTTTGTGACATTTTAAGTCTGTACTGCAAATTCTTCTGGTGCAGTTCCCCAATTTACCCAACTAATTGCTTCGCGGGCAAATTTAATATTGGGAGGAACTCGCAAAACATGAATCGATCCCGTACTCGGACAACTCATTTTCAAGAGATAAATTGCTTCAAAATCGAGATAATCGTTCAGTTTTAAAAGCGTGTATTCCTGCCATTTATCGAGTTCGGTAATGGCTAATTCCTGACAAATTCTGCCATAACCAATTCCCTGTATTAAAACTCGTCGTATTTCTGCATTATTTTCTTCTAAAAGCCATTGTGGTTCCCACTCGTGAGGTAGCAATTTTCCGTATTTTTCTGGTAAATTGACGCCATGATAGGAATAAATACTATATCCATCGGGAAACTGAAGGGCTGGTTTTCCTTCCGCGTGTAATCTTTGTTGCGAATCGAAAGAAATTTCACTAGGTCGATCGCACGCCAAGCAAATCCCTTCAAAAGGGTAAGTCCAACTACAATACTTGACAATCGACTGCATCAATTCCCACTTGTCTCGATCGAAATTGCAATTGAACACTGCCGCACTATAATCTAATAAGCTAACATATTCAAACAAAGCTTCTGGTTGCAGGCAATTACCCCACGATCTTTTCAGATGACTGCCAATTTTCTTGATATCGGGTTGAGCCGATTCATTACCTAATTGCAATTGGTTTCTCAATTGTCTGTGTAGCGGAATCACCAATTTACTATAAACTTCCGTATACATTTTACTTTGTAGTCTGCTCACCAATTCTATTCCTAATTGGCTAACTAGTTCTCTGTACAGTCGCTCGTATAATTCGCTCCTTAACTTTTTCTCTACTTGGTAATTTACTCTAATATTTACTGGTAACTTTACAAATTTTTCAAAAGCTTGATAAATATTATCAAAAAAGATGATTTCCGGTTCTTTTTTACCACTTAAGGCATAGATATTTTTAATAGTTTCTGCTGCTTTTTCTCGGTCGATCGGCCCCGGATTAAGTGCCATATCTCGCCATTTCTTTTGGTAAAGGGGCATCAATTCTTCTAACATTACACCCAGATTTACCACTTTAGTTTGTAACATCATGCTTTCCCTGTTTCTGAAATTTATACATTACCGTTTATAGGCTTATGCTTATTTTTGCATCAGCCTATTGATGGCATTCAAGCAGACAGTAATTAGGATTGAGAATATGTTATCAGTAACTAAAATTTTTGCAATATTAAAATTTAAGTTTGTACGGAAAATTCTGAGGGGTCGGTTCCCCAATTTACCCAACGAATTGCTTCGCGAGCCGATCTTATATCGGGTGGGACGCGCGTAGCATGAATATGTCCGGTACTGGGACAAGTCATTTTCAGTAAATAAATCGGTTCTATATCAACATCGTTATCTATTTTTAAAAGTACGTATTCTCGCCAAAAATCTAACTCTTCGGCTTGTAATTCCTGGCAAATCCGCCCGTAACCAATTCCCTGAATTAGCACTCGCCTCAGTTCGGCATTTCGTTCTTGTAATAGCCATGTTGCTTGCCATTGGTGGGGGTGCAATTTACCGTATTGTTCGGGCAATCTTACACCATGATAAGCATAAACTCTACAGCCATCAGAAAATTGAATTGCTGGTTTACCTTCTGCATGAAAGCGATGTTCGCTGTCAAAGTGCAAATCGCGGGGACGATCGCAAATAATACAAGCTTTTTCCAAAGGAAAATACCAACCTGACTCAGAGACGAGCGACTGCCATGCCAGCCATTTGCTGCGATCGTGAGGGCAATTAAGTACATTAATACAAAAATCTATTAAATCGATCGATAAACCTTGAAAATTTTGACTGACAGCCGACAAAAGTCCCATCCCGCCAATGATTTGCAACCAAGGTTGCTGCCACTGTTGAATTATCGGTCGATCGATCAGTGGTTTCCAGACAGTTTCTTCCAGTTGATTCGAGAGAGGTTCCCCCCATTGCGTCCAAAAAAAATCACCGATTTGAGCAATGAAATTGCCTCCCGGCTGCTGAAGTAGTTTTTCTCGCCAATATGTTTGCTGTTGCTCCCAATACTGCACTAAAAATCGATCTTGCCACTGCAACCAAATTTGCTCTAGAAAAACTTGCTGTTGTGGCGTTAAAGATTGCTGCAAAGCAAAGAACGAGAACAACAAATTTTCGCGAGACGATAGGGACTCTAACTGCATCCACAATTCATCTCCGATTTGCTCTCGAATACTAGAGCATACTTGTGCCGACAAGGAAGTGAGCAGGGGTGCGCCTAATTCCCCTGCTAATCGTTCGGGAGATTTTTCGGCTAAGATATCCGCGATCGCATCCGGGCTACTTAAAAAGATCGTATCCGGTTCTTCTCTTCCCATCGCTTTGTAAGCAGCTTTCACGGCGGCATCAGCTTTTTGGCGGTCGATCGGTGCGGTGGAAAGCCAGATAGCTCTCCACTTATCCCGATAAACTGGTATCAACGCTGCTTGCTCTGGTGCTAAAGTCTCTATCCTAGTCGGCGACATACCGCCATCCCTCTGGTTCGTACTCCCGCTGAATTCTTACCATCCAACTACCTTGGGGAATGGCAATCGCTTTATGCTCTTCGTGGCTTAACAAAGCTTCTGTAGAGAG
>CAZJJR010000008.1:0-51294 GCA_964546365.1 uncultured bacterium
TTGTTACAAAACTTTACATCGTGTCCTATTTTGCACGTATCTCGGCTTTACCCCAATTTGGCTCGAAAGTAGGAATAAATAGGAAACAACAGGAATAAATAGGAAATACTAGGAAAAAGTAGGTAAAAAATGCACGAAATTACCTACTTTTTTAAGTCGCTTTTTTCGGCTTCGCGTCGGTACAAGCAGTCAGTTGACACTTTTGTAGTAAAGTGGGTGACAAGTGAGTGACAAAAGCTAATGGAAAATTTTCCATTGGGGCTTGTGCGATCCACAATACTCCACCTACTAAGAAAAGCGACCCCGGTGAATGGTTGACGGTAAAGGAAGCGTTCAGGCGGTTGGGTGGCGACCTGCATCATGCGGCGAGTGTTGTCACCAGTTTAGATGGCAGGAGAAAAGTTAAATTCGGTACGTTTAGAACGCTCTTGGCGCAGGACTACAAAGCGTTTGGGTTAGAGTTGAGTAGTTCGCGTCGCGGGGCTAAAAAACCTTATTTGAGGTTGGTGGTTGTTGGGTAGTTGTGCTGAGGCGGCTAGTGCCGTGTGTAATCCTTTTTGTTAAGAAGTCAGTGTGGGGTGTTTATCTCGGTTGTATCTTTAGGTTCATCCTGAGTTTCACTTTATTCTACCTTATTTGCGAAAGAGATGCGAACGCACTTATCCGCGTCCACAAATCGCCCCAGCTTCAAGCAGCATCATGCCAATATCTGTTGAGATATCTATAGAACATAGAGGATTATTCATCTCCACATAATCAAGAGCAGTGCGTCCAAAATTGTCTCTAATATTTACATTTGCCCCTGCATCTACTAACAATCTTACACTGTCTTTGTCGCAGTAACGCACAGCTTCTATAAGTGCAGTTTCTCCCCAAGCTTTACCCTGAACGTTTAAACTTGCTTTTTGGGAAAGAAAAAGTTGAATAATTTCCTGATTTCCCTGCCGCACCGCTCGTAACAAAGCTGACTCGCGCTGATAATTGTCTACAAATTCTGTGTCAGCACCAGCTAGAATTAGCATGAGACAAATGTCAACCTGCCCCGTCATTATTGCTAGTTTTAAAGCCTTATCTCCTTGATAGTGGCTAGCATTAGCATTCACACCAGCTTCCAGTAATACCTGAACGCGATTTGTATCACAACGTTCAATTGCCTCAATTAGTTCTACTTGCTCGCAACCTTGGGTTGAAGCTCCTGCTGACCTTAACTGTTCAATGATTTTATCGTATTTAAGATAAGTTGCTAACATCAGGGGGCTGTAACCAATGTTATTAATTACATCGAATGATGCACCAAATTGCAACAGAACTTCAACAATTTCCGTCCACCCCAGAGAAATTGCCCAGAAAAGAGCAGTATCATTATCGCAATCTCTTAAGTTTAAATCCGCTCCCGATCTTATTAATAAACGGATGACATTAGCATGGCTCAATCCCAGAGGAGGTGTTATATCTTTAGTTACCCCACCACTAGCAATTGCTACCATTAAAGGTGTTAAAGCTTGATATTTTGATTTCCAAGGATTTAAGCCGTAGCAGTTCCTTTCACTGCTGGAATTTTTACCATGCTTCCAAAGAACAGGTTCTAAAAAATTAGGCGCAAAAGGCTGGTAGTCAATTTGACAGTTATAATCTGCGCCTGCCATTAACAATGTATCTGCTAGAAACTCATCACCCCAATAGGCAGCCATCCATAGAGCAGCTTCCCTTTCTGGATGGGTACTGAGATTGATTTTGACAACTGGGTTAGTTTTGCGTTTAATGTTAACAACTTTGTCAGCAACACTGTGAACTATTTTTGTGTAACAAAAACAGTGCCGCTGTTTGTGATGTTTTAAATTGTCTGCAAATATGGAAATTTCAGGGTCTCGTAGTTGGGGTGCTGTTAAGGGGAAAAGATAGTTAAAAATGTCCTGATAACCTGCTGCGGCTGCTCTGACAAAAGGATATTCTCCATTCTTACTAACAAAATTGACATCTGCACCTGCTGCTACCAATTTATCAACAATTTTCAAAGATCCTCGACGTGCTGCTTTTGTAATTAATCTCTCTCTTTCCCATTCAGAGTTGGGATCGATTTTACTCTCGTCAATCAGAGATAGGAAAATTTCATCAAATGTTTCAAGGGAAACCTCGTCTAAGACTCGATGATAAAAGTATGAACTGCCAAAAGCAACTACAAGGATTTGTTGAATCAGTTCCAAGTCGCGCTTTTCAATGGCTCTTGATAGTTCACAGTTAAGCTCGGCAAATGTTTTCACAGATCTCAGTTTGTCTTTTTAACTGGTTTTCAGGATAGTGTTAACTTAGGTATAGGTTGTTAACAAATATTAGCACGACAAAACAGATAATATTTTTGTAACTTTATTAGGCAGGAATTCATGATAATTAATCAATCAAGTTAATTGAAGCTAAAATTACTCCTTTTTCTGTTGCCTCTTTAGCCATCTCTTTTCGGTTCGTCTTTGATACACCACGCTCCCCTGGCATAGTTTCTATCAATGAAACATACGAAACAAATGGTAAAAGTTGATATCTGCGAGCATAATTAGACATAGCTTGCCATTGTCTATCGTTGCCGGTTACAGCATCATAAGCAGCACGCTGCGTTAATTTCAAATCACCAATGAGATATGAGTTTGGGTTTTCCAATGCGTAATTGCCTTGTATAAAGAGAAAATCTGGGCGGGAACCTGGCTGCGCTGCAAGCTGGTTAGCAAATTGTTGAGGCTGATAGAGATTACTACAATTTAATCCAGGAGAAAGAGGGTCGCCTTCAAGAGCGATTCTTGGTTCAAACCGCACGCTATCTATCAAAGGAATTCCCTCAAAATACGCGCACACCATATCATTTAACTCTAACTCAAATATTCTTGTAATATCGTTGTCATGAATCGATGCAAGAAAACTGTTTCCAAGAGGGGAACCAGGGAGAAAATTGTTGAATATGCTTATCGCAATATTGCCGACGCTATCACCTAATTTTTCAAATATATAGTCTTTGGTTTGAGCAGCAGCATACCTTCTAACAGCGAATAACTGGGCTTCTAGGTTCTCTGCTGCCTTAAGCTCAGTGATTGTAAACATCCCCGTCGGATCGCTATAAACATGAGGATTGTTATAAACAAACTGATAAGGATTAAAACTCTCCGGTTCAGTCTCAATAATATCCACCGGATCTCGACTCAAAAACGTCCCCGTCTTAGCATCATAATCCCTTGCCCGGAAATTATAAATCCCCGTACCTTGCTCCAACCACTGCCCCTGGAACCGAAAATCACCACCAGCTATACCCGTATTAGCAGCCGCACCACTAGAACTTCTCAAATTGCCAAAACTGTCATAATTAAACTTCGCAGCACTAGCACCCGTCCCATCAGCCAATCCAATCGTCGAACCCATCGCATCAGTCAGATAATAGATCGGATTACCACTAGCATCCAACCGCATAAACGGACTGCTACCACCCGCATAGACATAATTAGAAATCAGATTGCCATTAGCATCGCTAATTAGGTCGGTAGACTCCAATCCACCACCCATCGCCGGGGCAACCAAGAACCGCCGTTGACTGGTTCCTTCAGTTGCAGCCACTCGCCGACCTTGCCCATCATAAGTGTACTGGATAGTGTTACCACTCGTTTCATTTTCGACTGCTGTCAAGCGATCGCTCCCATCATGCTCCAAATCCAAAGTCTTACCATCTCAGACAATATATATCAACCGACCATTAGCAGGTCGTTAGTGGCAATAAATACTCATACACTTCTTGATGACCGCTTGCAGCAGCCATCACCAAGGCAGTTTCTCCATATTCATTATCAACAAGATTAACGCACGCACCAGCTTGGACTAAAATTTGTACGAGTTGAAGGTTCCCCTTGTAAGCTGCAACCATTAAAGGGGTCTCTCCGTTCAAATCTGAACTGTTAATACTTGCACCTGCTGCAATCAGTGTTCTCACAATATCAACATATCCCCTTGCAATTGCACCATGTAGAGGGGAGTTACCTATCCCGCCTCGATTGGGGTTTGCTCCGGCTTGAAGCAATAACTTCACTATTTCTAAATTACCTAAGTTAATTGCCAATCCCAAGGGTGTAGGTTCATCAAAATCTGGACAAAGATTTACGTCAGCGCCAGATTTAATAAGAAGCTGAATACCCTCTATCCAACCTCGTTCAATTACCTGCATTAATGGTGTAGTTGAATTATCCTCATCGAGTTGGTTGACATTGATTCCCTCAGCAACAAGTTCTTCAAGTCCAGGTAAGTCTTTGCTAAAAATTTTACCTAAGAGTCGGGTAAGCTTTAGACTTGAACTGCCCATATTTATTTCCTTTAAGCTAAAACAGCAAATTTTGAACTTCATCGCTGGCTTTTACGCTATCCGTAAAATGCCTTATATGAAAGGTTAGCAGCTATCCAAAAGTTACTAAAAGCTGAAGATAGTTCGTCGTCAATCTCGTTGCGAACGGTCATAATTAAAGATTAATTTTGATAAGCAATTTGGTAATTCATCTGCTGCTATAGCCTGTAATTTTTGAGACGTAACAGGAATTAAATACTCAAAAACATCTTGATGACGCGCATATCCTGCTGCTAGTAATGCAAAATTAGACTTTCGACTTACAATATTTGGATCGGCTCCGGCATTAATTAACATTTTTACTATGTCCAGCTTGCCTTTTTGCGCCGCCTGCATTAATATAGTCTCACCATCTTCCAGCCTTGCATTAATATCTATCCCTAATTCAATCAGCACCGCTAGGCTCTCAGAGTCACAAAACTCATCATTAGATATGATATCTAATAGACCCGGGAAGAGAGTAGCGCCTGCATCTATCAGTGTCCGAATTATTTCTAGATGATGTAGTTCGACTGCTAAAGCCAGAGGTTTTTGATAGGTATAATCTTGCTGTTCTATGTTAACTCCAGCTTCGAGCAACGCTTGTACTTGTGCCAGATCGCCTTCTACAATCGCTTTATGAATATCTACTCTTTCAGCCAAAAACTTTTTCTGCTTCCTGTCTTAATATTGAGTCAGTTAAAGGAGCGAGATATTCAAAAATTTCCTGATACCTAGCTTCGGCAGCAATCATCAAGGCAAAGTTGCCACCACCTCTAATTTCATTGACATCTGCACCAGTTTCAACCAATAGCTTTACAACCGCGAGGTTTCCACTACTAACAGCACACATTAAAGGTGTCCAATATTCTGGATCATCAGAAGGTATGTTTACTTCAGCACCAGCTTCAAGTAACGCTCGCACAATTTGTAGATAACCTTGAGAGGCAGCCCGTGCTA
The DNA here is from genome assembly GCA_964546365.1 of uncultured bacterium. Lineage (GTDB taxonomy): Bacteria > Cyanobacteriota > Cyanobacteriia > Cyanobacteriales > Aerosakkonemataceae > DATNQN01. The sequence continues at coordinate 5,309 of CAZJJR010000008.1, forward strand.
AAGGAGCTTCATGTGGATACATTATTCTATCCTCATCATTTACCTCTGCTCCGGCTTCAATCAATACTTGAACAATTTCTAAATGACCTAAATAAGCAGCCTGACTTAAAGCTATTGTACCCCATGTTTCTTTCACATTCGCTTGACCATTTGCAATAAGTTGTTGCACTTTGGCTACATTACCAGCCTTAATAGCTGAAGCTAAAGGAGACATAATTTATGCTTTAAATAAGTATTTTGTTGTTTGCCAATTTATTAAAAGTCAAAAATGCTAACAATTTGTAGGATAACAAATTGTCTCAAAGCTTGTGCTTTTCTCCTTTCTACTTGTCCTTGTCGTTCTTCTCCACGAAGAGTAACGTAAAGCGCTACTGGAACATATTGATGCCCTCCATTGATTACAGACCTGGCATAGTTCATAATGGCATCCCATTGACGTGGGTTAGCACTACGAGTTGCTTCAGTTACGCTTCTCTTAAAGTCACCAATTAGATAAGCTGGAGGTATCCTATCTGTATCAAAAGGAGGGTTACGCTTAATAATGAAATCAGGATGATTATACAAACTAGATCGAGAATAACTGCCACGATTCTGACTAGGACTATAGTTAAAGTCTATTAAACCACATCCATAGCCATTATCTCGCGGATTTCCACTTGGTTCTACCCCCGCCTCAAGCCATATATTATTCAAAATAGATCCGTATGCCCCTCCTACTACTCTGCATAGAACATTCTGAACTATTAGCTCAAAAGCATTTCCCCCTAGAGGACGACCAAACAAAGTTCCATAAGAATCAAACTTGGTATCAAAAGGAGCAAGTGTTTTTAAGACAGATGAAAATACATCAGTTGCTACACCCTGAGCGCGATCTAACGCTCCCCGAACTCCTCGCCTTAGAGTTTGACTTTGAATATCTCGCACTATATCGCTCATAACTTGGCTAACGTTAAGCTCGCTAATCGTAATTTCTCCTGTTGGATCGCTATAAACATGAGGATTGTTATAAACAAACTGATAAGGATTAAAACTCTCCGGTTCAGTCTCAATAATATCCACCGGATCTCGACTCAAAAACGTCCCCGTCTTAGCATCATAATCCCTTGCCCGGAAATTATAAATCCCCGTACCTTGCTCCAACCACTGCCCCTGGAACCGAAAATCACCACCAGCTATACCCGTATTAGCAGCCGCACCACTAGAACTTCTCAAATTGCCAAAACTGTCATAATTAAACTTCGCAGCACTAGCACCCGTCCCATCAGCCAATCCAATCGTCGAACCCATCGCATCAGTCAGATAATAGATCGGATTACCACTAGCATCCAACCGCATAAACGGACTGCTACCACCCGCATAGACATAATTAGAAATCAGATTGCCATTAGCATCGCTAATTAGGTCGGTAGACTCCAATCCACCACCCATCGCCGGGGCAACCAAGAACCGCCGTTGACTGGTTCCTTCAGTTGCAGCCACTCGCCGACCTTGCCCATCATAAGTGTACTGGATAGTGTTACCACTCGTTTCATTTTCGACTGCTGTCAAGCGATCGCTCCCATCATGCTCCAAGTCTAACGTCTTTCCATCCCGCACAATATATGTCAACCGACCATTAACATCGTAATCGTAATCCTCGCTAACCGCACCACTAATACTATCGAGTTGATAACCCGCTTTATAATTGAAAGACTTCGATCCACTTACCGTACTCGACTGCACCAATCTCTTACCAGCCGCATCATACCCATAACTCGTTTCATCTTGCAACGCTCCAGCAGCATTGTAATAAGATTCCTTCTTAACTCTCAGCGCCTCATCGTATTCCAACAATACATACGACCCATCTTCACGAGTTACTTTAGTCGGTTCTCCAACACCCTTTCTTTCATAAGTAACACTAGCTAACACAGCACCACTAGCATTAGTATGAACGATTGACTTCACCCGATCCAATTCATCGTATTCATACACCGACTTCACCCCATTTGGTAACAATCGTTCTTTCAATCGATTGCCCACATCGTACTTCATCGTAGTAGTATTACCCGATGGATCTAATACCGATTTCAAATTACCAAACGCATCGTAGTCATAAGTCGTCACATACGCCGTTGCAGTCGGAGATGCCTTCTCTGTAATCGTTTTCACTCGACCCAACAAATCGTGCGTATAAGCAATACTGCTACCATTGGGATAATCAATGCCAATATTTGCACCAGTATTCGGGTCGTAATGATAAGTCGTCGTTCCCGTATTGTCGGTTACTGTCTTTACGTTGCTATTGGCATCATAAGTATAGCTAACCGTGTTGATAATTGTGCCGCTAACAGATTTAGTGGTTTCTGACTTAATTCGACCCGCTGTATCGTAGTCGTAAGTAATAGTTTCACCACTAGGTAAAGTTGTCGTTCCCAAACGGTTATCGTTAGGACGGTAGTTCATTTGTTTGATTTTACCGTCGCCGTAGGTAACTTTATTTAGGTTGCCCAGCGCATCGTAACCGTAACGCAGGGTTTCTTTGATATTTCCAGAATTTGTTTGGCTGGTTGGACTTTCTATTAACTCCAACCCATCATCGCCATAAGTATAGGTGTATGTGTTATTTGCCAAATCTGTCGCTTTCCACAAACGACCCTCGCTGTCATAAGTGAAATCTCGATCTCGACCGCTGATATCGATGATTTTGGTGGGATAATCTTTGGCTTCTTGGAGATTATTCGTGTAAAGGTATTTGGTTTGGGTACTCCAATCTTTTCCTTCTCGCTGTTTGTAAATCGTCTCTGTGGGTAAATAATATTCGTCTTGTACGCTGGTCGTCTTGCGTCCCAAGGGGTCGATTACCGTTGTCTGCAATCCGTTATATTCGTAGTTCCATACCTGTTTTTGTACCTAGCCCTCAAATAATAATCACCCAAACTCTTATCGAACTTAGAACTGACCCTAATCCCATCACTATCATACTGATAAGAAATCTTAGGAATTGTACTAAGTTAGTTCACTTGATTCTTCTGTATCAAATCTAGTATGTGGAAGGGGTTCAACGGGAAAATCTTTATCATTAACTATTGAGAAACCATCATAACGAGCTAAAACTCCTGAAATCAATTCTATACAAGCACCGAGCAATTTTGTTTTTTCATCATCTTCAAATGCTGTGAAAGGTTTAACTCCGTCTAAAATCATGTGGTTAATTTCAGCCCAAATTTCACCAGACAATTCCCTAACTGTTCGTTGTTGAACCATTATTACCTCCAAGGCTAGAGTCTAAAAAATGTGAACATAAATATCTTATTGTAAAAAATTTTCATGTTCTGTAATCAGCTTATATATAATCTTACTGTTTTCTGTGTCTCCTCTTGCGTGTCCTTGAAATTTACCAACAATTTCGTAACGTGATGGGCTTGTTTGCTTGACAATAACTCTCCCAGCATTTCTCCCTCGAAACTCGAAATATTTACCTTTAATATGTTTAGTACCGAGTCCTGGGTTTAAATTACCCTTTAAAATTTGTGCAACTAGATTATCAACATCGTTCTGTGCTGGTGTACCTTTTAACCCATTAGCTAATTTTATAGCATATGGGCTATTCTTGATAGCACTCGTTATTGTAACTGGTGCAGCTTGTGCTCCAACAGAGCTTGGTAACGTCAGTACTACATCATCTATGGCGGAACTAAATACTGTTGCCAACACCTTAGAAGCAACTACACTTGCTCCTGCTGCTACAGCAGCTTCAAAGAATATCTTGTAGGGACTCGACTCAGTAATATCTCCTGGATGTGTTGGAGTTTGTACTGGATCTGGCAACAGTGTCTGAGTAGCAACTATGCTTGCTAGCGTAGTGACAATAGTACTTGTGACTGTTGCATCAAATATTGAAAAGTTCCCACTAGGATCTATGTAGTTAGTTGGGTTATTATTCGAGTAAAGATACTTATGCAGCGTAACTGGCTCATCGATACTACCCTCATAACTATCCCTCCTAGTAAACCGCCCAATACTTTCGTCATAATACCTAGCCCTCAAATAATAATCACCCAACCCCCCATCAAACTGCTCCCCAGCAAACAAGTAATTATTCTCAGTACTCCCCGCCACCCCAATTAAATTCCCAAACGCATCATAACTATACCTATCAGTCACCACCCCACTAGCATTAACCAACCCCCTCGTACTACCCAAACCATCCACCAAATAAAATGACTTCTCACTCCCCCTTTGCTGAGAAATCAAATCATTACCATAAACATAAGCAGCAGTCAACCCATTATTAACCCTCTCCTCCAAAACCTGAGCATAAGGAAGATTCTTATCAACCAAATACTCAGTCTTCACCCCATTAACAGTAGAACTAACCCTAATCCCATCACTATCGTACTGATAAGAAATTACCTCCCCTGAAGCCTTTCTCACCCCAATCAAACGATTTTCCTTATCCCAGGTGTAACTTACCTCTTCCACCCCATTCTTAATTCTCGACAACAGATTTCCATTATCGTCATAACGATATTCAATCGTCTGAACAACTACACCATTCTTCTTCAACTGTTCCGTCTTCAAACGGTCATTATCATCGTAAGAATAAGTAGTAATCCCCTCAACCGAATCATTCTTAGTCAGGCGATTCCCCACTTTATCGTAGGTATATTCAACAACCCGATTGCCAGCAACAGCATCAGTTATTGTCTCTTTTGTCAACCGATACAAACTATCGTATTCATACTCAACTTTTCTGCCATTTTGTTCCTGCACCACCCGTCGATGACCTACCAAATCGAGAGTGTAATCGAAACTGGAAATTACCACTCCATCTTTGACATTCTTCACCAACTTCAACCGATTTAATTCATCGTAATCCCTAGTTTCTACCACTCCATTCGGTAATTCAGTTTTCACTAAATTCCCAGCAACATCGTAGAAATAAGTCGTTGTTCCTTGAGAACTCGTTACCGTTTTCAACCGATTTTGTTCGTCATAAGTATAAGAAACATTACCGTTGGGAGTTCTAACTTCCGTGCGATTACCCGCCGCATCGTATCCGTATTCAATCGTATTCCCGCTTGCTAAATAAACTCCATTCGGGTCAGTCCGAGAAATCAACCTGTTGCGTTCATCGTATTTAAAAGTAGTCGTTCCCCTCGCATCAACAATTTTGTCAATCTGTCCGCTGGGTGTATATGTAAACGTAACGGGAACTTGACCGCTAGCAGTCGAAAATTCTTTCTTAATTAGGCGATTTTGGGCATCGTATTGATAGCTAATCGAATCGCCGTTGAAATCAGTCGTAGTATAGATATTTCCTACTTCATCGTAGGTAGTGTAGGATTTCTTTCCAAGCGGTAATTCAGTAGCAGTGCGTCGTCCGTTTTTATCGTATTCGTACTTAGTTTTATGGTCATTAGCATCTTCAATCCAAATTAAACGATTCGCTTCATCGTATTCATATTCAGTTCTTACTTCAACAGGCGCAGTTCCAGATGGATTGAGAGTTTCCACTACATCGGTCAACTGTCCGATATCATCGTATTCGTAGCGAGTAATTTTACCTTTTTGGTCAGTTGAAACAACTTTACGTCCTAACTTATCGTACTCGGTCTTTGTGGTGGGATTATCGGAAAGGTTGTTAGGAGTATTGTCGGGGTAAATAGTTTCAATCTGACGACTCAGACTATCGTATTTGTAGCTAGTTATTCTTCCTTGAGGGTCGATAGAATCAGTCAGGCGTCCCGATGAATCGTATTTGCTGCTTGTTCTGGGATTATCTGATAATGTATTGGGCGTATTATCGGGATAGATTGTTTCTATCTGTTCGCCTTTAGCGTTGTAGCGATATTCAGTCCGATTCCCCCGTTCGTCAATTTGCGCTTTAACTTGACCAGTCTTGTAATACTCGGTCTTACTTTTGGGATTGGTTGCTAAATAAGCAGGGGTTTCATCGGGATAGATTACAGTAGTCCAATCTATCGTAGCAGGTGTTTGAGTGGGAGCTAGAGCCGAAATCAACCCCGACAAAGTATCTGTTGCTTTCGGATAAATCGTCTCGATTAACTGACCCGCATCATCGTACTTGTAATGCGTTACCCGTCCGTCTTGGTCAATTGTAGCTCGTTTGCGACCGCCTTTATCGTACAAGTTAATCGTTCTGGGATTATCGGATGGGCTAGGTGTATTATCTGGATAGATAGTTTCAATCAGTTGACTTTTATCATCGTAGCGAGATTCATTTTTCCGCAACAGCGCATCAATTACAGCAATTTGATTCCCATTCTTATCGTATTGATACTCGGTAACTTTATTCTCGGCGTCGGTGAGAAACTTAAGCTTGCCAGAATTGTCGTAATCCCATTTAGTAATGAGTGACTGTATACCAGTGGGTGTGGTTACTTTCTTGGTTTCAGTCTTACGATTGCCATTACTATCGTAAGTGTAGGTAGTTTCGTGATTGAGTGCATCTATCACGCTTTCTACATTTCCAAAGGAATCGTACTTGAATTGAGTAACTTTTTTGTTAGCATCGGTGAAATTCAAAAGATTACCTTTGATGTCATAACTGTATGAAGTTACGTTACCAGCAGCATCAACGGTAACCATTCATTTCAGCGTTTAACCCATATTAGATCTAAACTTTGACAAAGCTTCAATTAAAGTTTCCATTCAAGCCTAGTTATAGAAAATAAAGACTTATACAAAAGAAAACTAAAACCTGTTTAAGTTATGTTAAATTATTATTTTCAAATTATTCATCTTTATTAAGATATCTCCAAGTATCCATCTGTTCTGGATTGTACTTTTGGAAAATGTTTTCGACTTTTTCTAAATCTTCCTCTACATAAGAATAACCAGATTCTTCATCAAGATATATGTAATAAGCCCCTGTTTCATAACATTCCCAACTGGTCAATATTAAGCTAGTTAAACTAGCAGCATACATGACAGGCTGTTCTCCGGCAAATACACACCAAATTGGAGAGTCGTTTTCTGAATCGCAAATGACATAATAAAAATCTTTGCCGTATCCATGAAAAAGAGGAAGGATATGGCTAGAAGAGGGAATTTTTTCTCCTCTCATCCAGTCAGCGTAACGAGTGTTTCCAATAGCTACTTCCAGTGGTTCTAAAACTAAAGAAGGTGTTAGTTCAACCGTTCCATTGCAGTAGTGGTAAATTTCCCGAACTTCCCAAGGAAGAATTAAGGAAAGAGGTTGAGTTAGTTTTTCAATTTCTTCCTCGCTGACTCCTGGATTCGGAAGAAGCAAGGGAAGATTTTGAGTTAGTTTTTCAATTTCTGGGTCGCTCAACCCTGGACGTAATCCCGAAACTGATTCAGGGTCGTTAACTCGCAGCCAGTTGACAATTTTTTCCAGAGATTGTGTAAGTATAGACATATTTAAAAAATTTAATACAACCCTATATCCGGTCGATTTTGAATGTTAGGGTTATACTTGCGAAAAATTTTATCTGACTTTGTTGTGTCTTCTTTCAAGAATGTTTTAGTAGAGTCAACGTAGTAAGCGCCTGTTTCATAACACTCTGCGATCATTAATATTAAACTTGTTAGATTCGCGTAACATATCACTGGTTGCTGACCTGTATGTTCTACCCAAATCGGAACAGATTGTTTCTCTTCTTTTTCGCAAACTACAAAGAAAAATGACCCATTGTGGCTAAATATTATCAACCTACAGAGGGCTATTGGATCATCCCCTTCTTGCCAATACTTGACTTCTTGCTTATTATAAAGTATAGCTTCTTCTAAAGAGTAAAAAACCGAGAAAGGAAAGAAGCCATGACCATGTAAAGTCCCGTTACGCCAATTATAAAGCTCACATATTTCGCTGGGTAGCTGGAAAGGTAAATTTTTAGTTAACTGTTCAATTTGTTCATGTGCCAAACCTGGATAAGGAAATAAGGCAATTGATGGGCAGTTAACTTGCAGCCAGTTTAAAATTCTTTCTAAAGCTTCTGTGAGTAGTGACATAATCTGAAAATAGAGGTCAAGAAAACCAAGTTCTTGGTTGCATTTTAAAGAGTAAGCCACACTAAGTTTAATCCATATTAGCTCTCAGCTTTCTGAGCTTCTTTCCTGACAAAAGGAGATTGTCTCAATTTGTTTCGGATGACTATGGTTCAAAAAATTTATGGATAGTATCGAAATCCCAACCAGGATTGTATTTACAAAAAATCAGCTTAGATTTGTTTTCGTCTTCTTCCAAATATAGATTTTTTTCAGACTTAACGTAATATGCTCCTGTTTCGTAACACTCTGCTATCATTAACATTAAGTGAGTCAGGCTCGGGTAAAAAAATTCGCATTCTTCACCCATAGGACTACACCAAATAGGTGAAGTTTCCTTATCTTTTTCATCTCCAGGAATGTAATAGAATGAGCGATCATACTTAAAGCCGCCAAAAATAATCAGTCCATAGGGATAAATTGGAACTTTCGCTTGTCTAGACTTAATTACAAAATTCATAGCTTCTTCCAGAGGAAAGAATTTTTGAAAAGGGAAAAGACCTTGATTGACAGGAGTTCCATTATGCCATTGATAAAGCTCATACACCTCTCTAGGAAGTTTAAAAGGTAATTCTTTAGTCATTTCTTTAATCTGTATGTATGTTAAAGGATGAGCGAATGAAGTGGCTGAAGAATAGTTCAATTGCAGCCAAGTTTGAATTCTATCTAGAGCATCTGTTAGTGCTGACATAGTAAACAAATAGCTTAAGAAAACCAGGTATTTCCACGCCAAAATGACTCGCCAATTCCAGGTATCGGTACTACACCGTACCATTTTCTAAAGTTATCCCCTCTTATCAACCCGGCTCGTCGATGGTTATGCACACTCATTAACTGGCTTTGTGGAAAAGACTCTGCAAACGTAACAAATCTAAGTGATACTCCCCCTGTGTTAAAATTAGTTCTTCCACCTTGTTCAGATGAGTAGAAAGGATATTCATCACAAGCCCCCAAACGACCTACCTCGTAGCGCTGGCGTGCTTCTCGATTACACGTCTCTGTTCGGGTGTACCAGTTGCGAGAACCATGTCCATCTGTCGTCCCCCAAGCCAGAACAGCTGGTTTCTGACCGTTTCCTGTATCACCACCAAAGATGATCGAATCTCTTACGTGTTCGGTTGTGTCTCTTAGAGAGAAGCCATCAAACGTATCTCCATAAAAAACAATTGGAATGCCAGCTTCACAATTTCTTTCTCCTGCTAAAGCACAAGCTCTGATCGTTAGGCTGCTGAGAGCCAAATTTGCTTGATGAGCAAGTGAGACTCCAAAAATTGTTGTGCCAGCTGTACGAGCCGTTCTACCAACAAATCTAATTAGAGGAAGTGCGGGACGTAAGACATTCAATATTTCAGATATTTTAAGAGTAACACCTAGTTCGCCTTCTTGAAACAGCCCAGAAGGATCGATCGCATTCACTGGATTACCATGCACATAAGGATACTTTGCTCTTGACAACGGCTCAGTCAATACCCCCTCAAACGGGTCTGTAGCAGTAAACCGTCCGCTGTCAGAATCATAGTACCTCCTTCTGAGATAGTAATCGCCCAAATAAGGATCGAACTGCTCACCCGCAAAGCGATAGTTATTAACAGTATTACTTACCGAACCTAACAAATTGCCATAAGCCCCATAATCGTAAGTATCCGTAACCACACTGAAATTAAAAGCTTGATGACACTAGCTCCTTTAACGTCAGTTACAGTAGTTTCAGCAGATAGATTAATTTAGGCTATGAATGTTATATTATTTGAGCGATATGAAGCTGGGGAAAGAGACTTTCGTAGAACTAATCTGCAAAGAGCAGTTTTGTCTTTAGTTCTCAACGAAGTAAATTTCGGTGAAGCAAATCTAACAGAGGCAGTTATCCATAGAACCGAACTAAATTTAGCTAACTTAAGTCGGGCACTTCTAGTCCGGGCAGACTTAAGTGAAGTTTTTATGTATAAAGCCGACTTGAGTCAAGCCAATTTGAGTCAAGCCAGTTTGACAGAAGTACGTTTGGTGTCGGCAAATTTAACTGAGGCTAACTTAAGCCGAACTACGATAGTTCAGTCGGATCTAAGACAAGCCAAGTTGTGTAGGGCAAATTTAACTGAAGTAATCTGTTCAGCAGATTTAAGGGGAGCAGATCTAAGTCGGGTAAATTTGACTAGATCTCGTTTGATTTGCTGCGATCTCAGTGGAGCCAACTTAAGTGGAGCAATTTGTGATGGAATAAGCTTAGAAGAGGTCAGCTTAATCAACACGATAATGCCTGATGGAACTATTCATAAATAATTATGCCATCTTTAAAATAAAGGTTTGGGAAGAATATAGCGGTTTTGGATTTCCCTTAAATGCAAGTGTTCGACAATCTCGCTCAATTTAGCCAAATGGGTTGGGTTGCGAATATTCGTTAGTTCCTGTGTGGCTGCAAGCACCATCGCTCCGTCACGTAATTCAACCATCTTTGCCCAAGAAGCATTTCTAATTTTGGCTGTACCAATCGTTTCTATTTGAATTCGATCCCAGAAGTTGACCCACCAAACACCGTTAGGGACACGGCGATTGTCGAACTCATTTTCTAGCAGTAAAGGGGGAAGGATATCAATAACTCCTTCAACCTGTAATGGTTTTGGAACGAACTGGTGCATATCTGGCTCTGTTTGGAGTAGCTGTTTCTCAAATATACGTAGACTTCGCTTATGAAGGCGGGCTAATAGTTCATCGTAAACGTATCCTTGATAAGCATTAAACTGGCAACATATTTCTTTGACTAAGTTAACAAAATTATCTAATAGAAGTTCTTTTTCAGAAAACTCAGAATAGACCGAAAATTCTATGCTTTCAATATCGTTAAATTTACTGCTGTTGATAAAGAGGGTAAGTTGGGGGTTATAGTCCTGGCTAGACAGTATAAAGGCTTTAGGAATGCCTATAGCCCATGCCTGCTCTAACCAAGCTATATAACTTGCAATACCTGATTCGCTTAACTCAATAGGGATAGGTGGATCGCCCGCATAGCAAAGAGGCGGAATTGATTGCCATTCTGACAGAAGTTGTGCTATCGCAGGTAATACTTGAGGTAAGGGTAAGCCAGCCCCTTTTAAACGTTTAGCGATAAAGCTATTAAACATAAGGTATGTAACGAACAGGTGGGACGTTGTTCCATCTCTCCCTGACGAGATTCGCAACACCCTCATTTGAGAATGCCCATTGTAGATTATATCCACAGCCTGTTGAGACTTGTAATTGTTTGTTTCTCTCCTGTTCAAACATCGCAAACTGTCGGGCTTCCAAAAATGGAACTCTAAGCATTATTTCATACCCATACTTTGCTTCCCAAACATCTCTAGTTCCTAGTGTACGACCGTCAAAAGTAGTAGGAATTGCATTTGGAGTAATCACAAAAAAGTCCATATTTGAGCCTGAAACTTGGGTTGCGTAGACAAAAGCATTATCTTGAAAGTCATCTCTCAGCTCAAAACCTCGACGCGGAACCTCAGCAGAAAAGCATCCTCTACGCTCGTCATCTTCTCGCACAAGTGGTATATACGCACTATAATTAGAATCCACCATAGCCTGACGCTGTTGAGGACTTAATCCAGTAATTGAACGTACTGGTGAACTCCCACCTGGAATTCCGGCTAAAGTAGCCGCTGCCAAAGTTGAAATAAGGGTTATAACAGCACTTTGCTCTTGAACAAATAGCCCACTCGGATCGATGCCATTAACGGGGTTAGCATGGGCGTAAATATATTTATGTAGTGTCAGAGGCTCCAGCAGCCTGCCTTGATAAGTATCCTTTCTAGTAAATCGGCCTACCTCAGTATCGTAATACCTTGCCCTCAAATAGTAATCGCCCAAATAAGGATCGAACTGTTCACCCGCAAAGCGATAGTTATTGACAGTATTACTTACCGAACCTAACAAATTCCCATAAGCCGCATAATCGTAAGTATCCGTAACCACACCGCTAGCATTCGTCAAAGCCCTCGTGCTACCCAAACCATCCACATGATAGAACGATCGCACCCCACCCCTTTGCTGAGAAATCAAATCGTTCCCATATACATAAGAAGCTTGTACGGCACCACCAGGCGCATACTCTTCCAACACTTGTGCATAAGCCTGATTTGCATCAATTAAGTAGCGAGTTTCCTGTCCGTTGACTATTGTTGCGACGCGAATACTATCGGGATTGTACTTGTATTGAGTTTGAACAGTACCAGAGGGTTTGGTAATATCCGCCCCAACTAAGCGATTCTCATAATCCCAACTGTAAACCACGCGCTCTGTGGCATCTTTAATCCGAGATAAAGTATTGCCGTTGTTATCGTAAGTGTAACTACTGCTGCCATCACTCAACAAGCGATCGTTATTGTCATAGGTATAGTTTGTCAATCCATCTACAGAATCATTACTGCTGAGGCGATTTCCTACAGCATCGTAAGTATAATTAATCGTGCGATTACTGTAAGCTGGATCGGTAATTTTCTCCTGAGTTAGTCGATAGAGATCGTCGTAATTGTACTCAACCTTGCGACCGTCGTGTTCTTCCACAACCTTGCGATTTCCAACCGGGTCTAGCGTGTAGCGATAACTGGAAATCACTCCAGAAGTTCCGGTATTTTCTAAGAACACCAACCGATTCAAATCATTATACTGGCGAGTTTCAACCGTATTGTTAGGCAGAACGGTACGGATGAGATTCCCTGCCTTGTCATAAGTGTAGCGGGTAAGTCCAAAGTTGGGGTCTGTAACTGTCTCTAACTGATTGTATTTGTCGTATGTATACTTGGTCGTGCCAGTGGGTGTGATGACCTCAGTGCGGTTGCTAGCGGCATCGTAGCTGTAACGGATGAATTGGTTGTCGGGGTCAATTCGAGAAATCAGCCGTTCTCGGACATCGTAATCATAAGTGGTTATCCCCCGCTGGTCTTTGGTAGTCTTAATTTGACCCGTTGGCGTGTAAGTCCACTCGACTGCGGTGGTGTCGGGGAACCGCTTGGCGAGCATCCGGTTGAGTTTATCGTACTCGTAGGTAATAGTATTGCGATTGAAATCGATGGTGCTGGCGATGTTACCAACTGGGTCGTAGGTAGTGTCCGATCGCTGTCCCAAAGGTAGGATAGTAGCAGTGCGGCGATTCAATTTGTCATATTCGTACTGGGTGGTGTGTTGGTTGGCATCTTTAGCTTGGATTAAATTGCCAGCTTTGTCGTAACTGTACTCTGTTCGCTGCTGTAGCGCATCTACAACTGCACTCAGGCGACCCAAGGCATCATATTCAAATTTAGTGATTTTTCCAGCTTGGTCAGTCTGAGTTTTGACGCGCCCTAGTTCATCGTAGGTAGTAGTCGTGTAGGAGCTATCTTGGAAGTGAGTTTCTACGAGACGGTTTAGCTTGTCATAAACAAAAGAAGTCGTGTGTCCTAGTTGGTCTGTTTCGCTAATCCGATTTCCAAACGCATCGTAGGTGTAGGTTTGGCGACGGCAAGCACAATCGCTGCGAGACTCAACTAGACGGCCTTTTTCATCGTACTCGTATTCTTGGCGATTTCCCAATTCATCAATTTGGGCAGTAACCCAACCGAGTTCGTTATACTCAGTCTTGGTTCTGGGATTGTTTGAGAGGTCTAATGGGGTGTCATCTGGATGAATAACCTCAACAGGTCGATTCAGCGCATCGTAAACAAAATAGGTCGTGTGACCAGCTTGGTCTTTTAAAGAACTCCGCCGTCCAACGACATCGTAGGTAGTGATGGTGCGAGTGCCATCTGCGAAGTGAGTTTCTACTTGGCGGCCCAGTTCGTCGTAGACAAACTTGGTTGTATTATTTCGAGCATCGGTTTGGGTCAGCCGATTTCCAGCAGAATTATAAGTATATTTAGTTTCGTTGTTGAGAGCATCGCGGATAAGAGTCTGACGACCTACTTTATCGTACTCATACTCGGTGCGATTTCCCCTTTCGTCAATAGAGGCTTTGGCTCGACCGATTTTATCGTATTCAGTTTTGGTTCTGGGGTTGTCCGAAAGGTCTAATGGGGTGTTATCGGGATAGATTGTCTCGACTAATCGACCCAGGTCATCATAGATAAAGTGAGTGGTTTGTCCTTTCTGGTCGATGAGGGCGATTTCTCTACCCGCCGCATCATAAACAGAACGCACGGATGTACCGTCAGCATACAAGGTTTGTTCAAGCTGACCCTTTTCATCATAACGGTATTCGGTGCGGCGATCGTTCACGCCCTTTTCAATCAGGGCAGTCATATTACCTAGTTTGTCATTAAGGAATTGCCATTTTCATCTACCAAAGCTGCTTCAAAAGCATCTTTAATAGATTTGCCGTCGGCGGTATCGAAGGAAAGGTTATCGATGGTAAAGGAAAGTTGGGATGTTCCGGGGGTGATTTGAAATGTCTTTTCCCAACTGGTAGTAAAATTATTTTGTTCTCGCAGTTCTATCGGTTGGGGAAAGTACAGGTAACTCACTAAGGTCTGTCCGACCGTGGTAGTGCGCCAATCCCGCTCTGGGTTGATTTTATCATTGAGTAGCGGTGTATCGTAATTACTAGCCGCACCCGTCATCTGGAAAATTAGGTCGTTGTAATCGCGGTCTGAGAAAGTACTATCAGTTAGGATATCTTCAAAGGCAAAAACCGTATCGTCTCCGAGAACATCTACCACTTGCAGTCCGGTTAGAGTATCTCTAGTATTCGGAGTACCCAAGGAAAAGATGGGACGTGTTCCTCCTCCTGATGTAGTGGGGTTGTCATAAACGTACTGTATTGTTTGATTGGGAACCAACATCAAACCGAATTGGTCGCCCGGATTCATGGTAACGGTTTTGATACCGGAGTAAGTACCGCGATTGGAGTTACCTTCCCAAGGTATATTACCGAAAAATCTAGCACCCGTAGCGATATCGTCGATGACGACGCGACCTAAGTTGCTTTGTGTCAATGTGCGACGCGCTGCTTCTTGAATAAAGGCAGTGGAACCTGGGGTATACTGTTCCATGCCTTGCAGGTTAAAAATGCCTAATTGTCCTTGGTATCCACCGCCATCAAATAAATAATCAAAGCTGAGTGTTCCGGTAGAACCGACTGTGAATACTCCGGCATCAAAAGCGCTCATATGTTATCCTTAAAATGCACCCCGTAAAAGATGGTCGGCTCCCATAAAACAGCTTTAGTGCGACCATAAAGCCAGCCGCACAAAACATATCGATAGATGCGATATCAACCGCGATTAATTTGGTATTGGCACTCTCTTTTGGGATGAGAGTTTAATCATGGAAAAAAGTTTAAAATTGTTTTTTTGCCATCGAATTGTTAGATTTACGGAAATTGCGTGAAAGTTTGATGAAGGGCAGTTTTGGTTTCCGTAGGTACTTGTATAAAAACCTTTTTAACCTGCCAATAATTATCGGTTTATTTGAGGGAAAATGCGGTTGTTTTGTCCTTAAATGAGCCGTCCACTACTCGGTATTTACGCTAGATTAAAGTACGTAAAAGTCTATCCATAGGTAGATAGAGAAAAATTATCAAGATGCAATTACTGTCCGACATCACCAAATTTCAATTATTGAAAAATAGCATCTATCTTTGGGAATATGCTTTGTGAGTTAAAAAGTTTCTGTATACTGACAGTATTTACTGGTCAGTAGAGCATCTTTTTATGGTTGCATTTACGGAAGGACAACGGTTAATGCGCTTTTCAAAACCCGTGCTTTAATCTAAAGACGTACCAATCCAATCTAAAGTTCCAACTCAAAACCGCGTTGTTGCTGCTTTTTCTGCCGTTCCAGTTCCAATTGCTCTCTTTCTCGTGCTTCAATTAGCAACTGCTGCCATCGTTGAAAGAACTGCACATCTTGAACGGTAAGCCTATTGCGCTCAACCGCTTCCCAACCATCATCCTTATATATAGCTCTCATCAATTGCTGGTTGTCGCTATTCCTCACCAACACCAATTCATCCTCATCCCAACCAGCCGTATACTGCTTACCTTGATATTCGTTTTTACCAATACGATGCAGGTAATTACTAACAATTCGCGCCACAATTCTAGTCCGCATTAACTGTACCGCATCCACATCGGCTGGTTGGCGATTGCTAGCTCTTTGAATAGCGTTATCTTGTTCGCTACTATAACTGATACCTTTATATTTCTGAAGCCCTGGAAAAGTATACTCCCGACCCAAATGAGTACCGCTAATTGCAATGCCATCTAACTGATAGGAAATACCTTTATTTTTACCAGTGCGCGTGTAACCAACCCTAACATCAATTCCTTCATCTTTAAGTCGGTTAATCAACTGTGGCATCGCAGGACAATTTGTAGCCGCTTCATCGATATAATCCTGCAACTTCTCCCGCACGCTGTCTTCTCCCGTGCGCTGTCTCTGCCTCCACTCTCCAGTAGTGGGACTCCTGCGCCCCTTCTCCCAACTGGGTGACACCGCTTCTAACTGATAATCTCGTTCCAGTTGGCGAATCAGTTGTTCCGAACGCCTGTAGTCCCAACCGTCGTGTACGCATTCCCCAGTTAGTTTGATTCTACTGGCAACAATATGGATGTGGTCGTGAGTGCGATCGACATGACGAACGACAATATACTGATTATCATCGAAGCCCATACCGTTGAGATAATCTTGGGCTATCTCTCTCCACTTATCATTATCCAACTTTTCGCACGCTGGCACTGACAAAGAAGCATGATAAACCGCCCGTTCCACTTTGGAATTCAATGCCCTGGAAAAGCGAAATTCGGCAGCTAATTCGCGAGGGTTTTCACCAACCATGTTACCGTCAATCAGTTCTGCTCCTTCTTTATCGAACAGGTAATTCAATACTCCCCGAAAACCCCTGCCCTTAGCTTGCTTCCCAATCATCTGCATCCTCCAAGTCTGCCACTACATCAATTTCGACCAGTTCTCGTCTGACGAGTTTGAGTAGAGTTTCCAAATTCTCCAGCAGTTCGGGATTGGCAGGTGGGGTTTGGCCCAGCTTTATTGCCGCGTTAGCGGCTTTGGTTAGTTGATTTAAGTTAATGCCGATGAGGGCTAATTCCCGATAAGTGTCGGCAGCGATGTGCGTTACTTTGCGGGGTAGCCGTCGCTTGAGGGTGCTAGCCCGAAACAATTCGCTTAAAGAAAGTCCTGACTCGGCTGCTTTTACTTCGGCTAATTCACGTTCTTTCTGAGTCAGCCGAATGATAACTGTCTTGGAACGCTGTTGCTTGCCCATCAAAAGTACCTCAACTGTGCTGGAGAATTTCCGTTTTCAACCAAGTGCTAACTAGAGCTTGCTTGTTCGATATCTCGATTGCAAAGATTGTGAACTGCAACTAACGTTTTTAATCGCGGTCAAGTGTGACATGGCGACTTTCGTAGTGACGAGAGAAAATTATTTGAGAGTAGTCTGCTTATGGAAGAGTGGAAAAATTCGGTAAATTTCTCCCCCTACTGCCTTGCTTCCCTGCCCCCAAAACTTCTTTGACCACTTCGTAAGTAGCCCTGAGTGTGACATGGGGGGGTAATCCAAAAGGGGGGAGTCCCTCCTTTTGGCAAGCCTGCCGCCGCAACTATTGGGGTGAAAGTGCGAAATGTATAAATGGCGGCATGGCTTGCTCCCCACCCCCGACCGTAGCGCTGCTAGAGGTGAACCCGTGTCTGCCAAAAGTGAGAAATTAACCGTAATTATCAAAAAAATGAGGCGAAATATCGGTGTTGGCACGACTATAGCACGATTGGGAATGCTTTTAAGGCGACTTTAACTCGATAGCAAACTGTGGCTGCGTGCAAATATTGGAGATTACCTGTGCCAAAGTGTGTAATTTCTGTGCTAAGTACAATTAATCTTTTTACTTCCTTTGATAGTGTGAGGTAAAAGGCGGAAAAAACTAGCCTGTTTTTCAGGTAGTTTCGGCTGATAATTGCATGAGCGATATCTATATCTGCGTAGATTGTGGCGGTTCTGATACCAAAATCGTCTTTAAAACCAAGGCAATGCCAAAGCCTGAATATTTGATGATGCCGCCACAAGTCGAACAAATTTCTGCGGAAAAATTAAATAGTTACTTTGAACTCCAGGGGTGGATAGGTAATCCCGCACCGGAACAGCAAGCTTGGTTGGAAGTGGGGGGTAAGGCGTTCGTGGTGGGTGCTTTCGCTTCTAAGTTCGACCCGACTGACCGCATTGGCGAACTGAAGTATGAAAATGCACTGTATAAGGTGCTGGCGGCAATTGGGGTCATCGTGCAGAAGCACTCCATGTCTGTCAAAAAACCGCTGAAGATAGAATTAGCGATTCTGCTGCCTTGGAATGAGTATAGCGATCGGCAGCGCTTTCAAAAACAAATCTCTAAGTTTCTGGCTAATTATTCGTTTCGGGGCAAAAGTATTTTAGCTACGCTTTCCGGTTTTCTCTGCCGTCCGGAAGGTGGCGGACTGGTGGCTTCTCGCGTCCGGGAACAAGGCACTATTTGGCTGCAAGAAAGGCGACTGGGTGCGTTGATGTTCGGTCATCGGAATACGACGGCGCTTTATTTCGACCACGGTGAACTCAAATCGGGGGATAGTCCTTTGATTGGTTTTTCGATGATGTTAGACCGAGTTGTGGATATGACTTCCGGTTTGACCAGGGATTCTTTAGCAACGGCGATATTCAAAGGAATTAGAGAAGCCCGTGATGAAATTTATCGAGTAGAACAGCACGGTTATTCGGCTAACGCACGCACTTACCATCCCAGTTGGTCAAACCTGAATGCAATTAAGGCTTTGGCTAGCGCTAAAGATTTGGGTTTGAGAGAACAAGAAGTTGTCGATATTGTGAAAGCGATTAAAATTGCTACGGTTGAGTATGGGGAAAAAATCACCAAATGGCTGAAGAAAGTTTTTCCAGAACAGTTGGATGAGGTGATTATTAGCGGCGGTGCGGCTAAATTTTTGGAACCGGAGTTGGAGGATTATTTTAATTGCGAACCGGAAACAACCCAAGAACGTTACGGCAATAAAAGAGTTCGCGCTGAAGGCTATCGAGTTCGCGATTACAACCAGGGTTTTACGCCAATTGTTTGGTCGGCTGGTATCGGCGATATGGTGCAGAAAACTTTCGATTTGGGAGGCAGAGAGGATGAAGAAAAGGCGATGAAGTTCCGCTTGGTGGATGCTTACGGTCTTTACGATTATATGGTGGCTAAGGTGACGGAGGGTGCTAAAAATGCCCAAAAGAGCGCGTAAAAGCCTTAGTTTGAGGTTGCAACCCTATGAGGGAACGCCTTTGGCTGAGATTGCTACTTATTTGAATTCGCTGGATAGGCAAGAAGCCAATCAGAGGGTGGGGGATATTTTGGCGTTTTTATTGCCAATAGCGAGGAAGTATGAGGGGGAGTCAAATGAGGAGGTGGAAAGGGCTTATTGGAGTGCTTATGGTGCGCTGGAAAGGCTTTTTTATTTGATGGCGCAGGAGTTGAGGGTGAAGTTACCGCAGGTGCGGGTTACTCCGGGTGTGGTGGCGACTGTACCTGTGAATGGGAATGGTAATGGGAATGGTGGGGCATCGGTGCAGGAATTTGAGGAAATGCTTTCTCCTGAAATTGTGGGGAAGGGAACTGCTGCTGATGTGGATGCTTTGTTTGGTGATTGAGAGAGGAAAAAATCTGCTTTTGTACTTGAGTTGTAAAAAACTTCAAAATTAATGAATTTGTGGTCAATTCAACGTGCCATTTTCTGCTAGTTTATGCAGTTTCGTGCTATTTTGTGCAATTCTATGAGTAAATCGGTCAATCTTAATTCAGTAAAAGCTTGCACAACTTGGCATGAAATTGCAAATAATTGCATGAAATGGCATGATATTGAAGTTAATGAAATGACTGAGAATGACGCTTCATTGGTAGTAGCAAGCAATGGTATCGTCCGTACAAATTCGCCTTGAAGACTTGACCACTGATGGGGATAAGTGTGGTTTGATGTGGTTAATTGTGGCAACCCGTTCATCCCAAAGTAGCAATGCCAGCACCATAAGAACACGAAAAGCCACATCCAGCCACATCCAGCCACATCCAGCCACATAAAACCACAACAATGACAGTCAAAGGAATTGACTAAAAAAGACGCTTCATCGTTGGTAGCAAGCAATGGTATTGTGATCACAAAATGACTTTTTAGTATTCAGAGAATAATCGATGCTCTCCCTCCTTGTGCGGAAACCCAACCGCAACGGAGGGATAAAGACAGCTTAAGCTTTTTATTAGATTTAATTACAATTTGTAGGTGACAAGGCTACAAAGTTATCGGAATATTAAGCGCAGGCTTCTATGACCAGTTTTTGAATTGTTTTGACGTTTCGGAATTATGGAATATTTGAGTATTTATTCCGATTAAGGAATTAGCAGGAAAACCCAGGATTATCAAGGTTTACCAAGGATTCATTGGCCATTTCTGCTCGTTTTTTTCCTTGGTTTTCCTTATCCCCGATGTCTTGAGTTTTCATTCGATAAGCTCAAGAAAGATTTTAGGTATTATTGCTCAAAATAAAGATTGGGGAAATTCGGGGGAATATTAGGGGAAAGTAAGCAGGATTGCTTATTTTCTTCGCTGGGAGTTTTCCCCACTTTTTCCCCTGTGAAATCTCGGTCTTCTTGGGAGCAAGCAGTGGTGGGATGTGTATTTCTGCGCTGGTAGAATAATCTTATCGCCACCACAGCTTGTTGGGGGGATACCCCCAAGCCCCCCATATTCCGAACATGGTGTTTGGGATAGCTTGGCAGGAGTAGTTTACTGGTAGTCAAGTTCGAGAGGGAGTTGACCCCGATAATATGGAAAGCTTGAGAACGATCGCAACGACGCTGTACATCGCAGCGCAGAGAAGATTCAACTTATAAATCCACAGCGCGAAACAAACGCCCCTGGCGCGATGCCACATTGGGCTTGTGAATATGGGCGTGCCAGGGGTATTCTTTCTGCTGAGAGCTTAATAAATTAAAGAGCAGCCATGTATTTTCCATTGGAAAGATTAGCAGACACTACGAATATTTGCAGCGCCAGCATCAAAGGCAATCGCGAGGATTTGTCAACGTTAATAGAGCAGATTAAATCTAAAGGGTTCCAGATAAAGTCATCGGAATTTTACTTTAATAAATTGTTTGACGCAGATGAATTTGATTGGAATGTTAATGTTACTTTTTTTCAGCAAAATGAGGGTGACGAGCGTGCAGAGATTTCCAGATCGAACTCAAGAATCAAATCTGTTTGTTTCTCCACTATCGAAGGTCTTCGAGAGGATTTATCGGCGTTGGTGGAGCGGTTAGAGGTTAAAGGGTTTAGCCTAGAAAAATCAGAATTTTATCCATCATTTTTGCAGTTGGATAACAGAATGGTTTGGCGAATATACATTCGATTTGTGTGATAGTCAACTTCGCTATTTCTGCGTTTGCCACCCTAAAGAATGAAAACTTGAACAGTACTCTCGGCCTGTTAAAGTTGAGGAATTTTTTACTGTTTTTTGGGGTTGATATACCTTTGAACCTTGCGTACTGTATTGACTGCAACTCCAGCCTGGAAAGCCGCTTTTCGTAAAGACAGCCCTTGCTCCAAAGCTTCGATAATTCTTTGAGATGAAGGCTTTGCTAAAAACTCAAGAGCCGATTCGCCAACAGGAGGTCGTCCAACGTGCTGACCCCAATTTTTAGCACGCTCCATTCCGGTTTTGATTGCTTGCGATCGCCTGTCAGCAAGCTCTCGTTCTGCCATCAAAATTTCGGTTTGGCTGGGTTCACCTGCCAGGATGCTTGCTTCAATTTTTGATAACCCTTTTGGCTCCATCCGCCGCAAATCGCGCCATACGACCTTGGCTTGTTCGGGAGTAAAAAAATTGTAATACTCGGTCAAATCACCGAGCGAGAGTTGAAAGAATGAATATCGATGTTTGAAGTATTTCTCGACGTTACCACAATGCAACCATTCGCCCAAAAGTTTGACCGAGAAGGATTGAAAGTGCGATCGTAAATCTCTTTCAATCTCAGCTATTCTCTCGGAAAGATTGCGCTGTGTTACGCCAATCTTATAAATGGTTGTTTCGCCAGCATCGATTTGAAGGTAGTAGAGAGTGTTGAGTAAGATTTTACGAAATTCAGCCCGATAAATCTGCAAGTCTCGCAAGTGCTGATTGAATAATGGAGAGTTTTCTAAATAAGCAGTTTGCGCTTTTTTCTCCAACTGCTGCAACTTCTCCAACAGCATCGGCTCTTGCACTTGATTGAACAGCATCAAAGATAATGCACCAACTGGTATCTTACCTAACTTTGTGAACTGATATTTTCCGTTTCGATATGTGTTTTTTTCTAGTAATTTTTCTTTGATTAGGATTTTCGGTACAAGGCTTTCATCAATGCCTATGTCCTTGATTCCATAGCGGTTCCAGAGGTCTTTTAGCTTTTGAAGTTCCTTACCCGTCAGCCAGATATTGAAGTTGTCGTACAGGGGCAAGTAAGGGACAGAGCGAATATCGCGATCGACTTCCCGGCAAGTTTCATTGGTGTGGGCGAAGTGATGTTCTTTCCGGCGTCCCTTTTTGGCGGTCAGTTCGCCGTCACAGTAGGGGCATCCTAGCTGAGTCTTCCCGCTGGGGACATTCTCGATCGATACCAATGTTTCGTCTGCGGCGACGCCGTACCTGAGCCACATTGGAAGAATCCTTTATTTGATACAGAGCTTTTTTGAAGTTCGACCGCAAAAGCACAATCTTGAGTGTATCAAATAAAGGGTGCAGCGGTTGGTTTGCGGGGTGGCTAACCCAGAGGATACGAAATCTGTATTAGATAAGTTTATTGATGAGGTGCGGCTGAATTTGGGGTTGGATTTCGATCCTTCTCGTTTGAGTGTAAAGATTTTACTCTCTCAAATCCCCCGAAAATTAGGATAGTAAAGCCCCTGCCAAACTGACCATTTTTTGAATTCAAAATTCAAAATGCTTGCATTCAAAATTTCTGAAATAATTTTGAATTAATAAATTAAGGATACAAGCCCCTTAATTTATTAATGGAAAAAAAAACAGAGTAACATTATTCAAGCCCCTGGCTTTAGACTGATGGTTTATCCTGCTTGAATTTTGAATTTTGAATTTTGAATTTTGAATTGTTTTGACAGGGGCGATTTTTAGATTTCATTTTGGCTTTTGGCTAATCAATTCTGGCATCCGGTGCAGCAGGGTGGCGGGGCATCGCCAGAGATCGTCTCCGATTCGATACCGGGGTTATGGCTGGCATTACCATTCCCGCTATCGTTACCAGTCCCGCCACCACCCCGGCTGGGAGGCGAGGGGGGAACGATCTCGGATGCAGCCTGCTTCAATGTCAGCGTGAAATTGCCAACCAGTTGACCAGTAGTGGTGCTGCCGATCGCGATCGAGCCTGGATTGACACTGTTGGCCAGGGTTGGGGTGGCATTAAAAAGTAGTGGGATGGCCGTAGCAGTTCCCGCCGCAGCGCCAATCTTTTTCGCTTGATTAGTTTTGGGCGATGAAAACTGGGAGCCGGGAACGACCGAGAATCCCGGAGCCTGCGATGATGCCGGAATCACTTTGATGTTGGGTTGAGAAGTCTTTGTCTGGTTCGATCGAGCGGCCCGGTTCGCCCGGTTCGCCTTGCCTGGTTTAGCGGTCACCGTGATTAACTTATCAGTAGAAACTGGGCTGTTGATTTCTCCCGCTGGTGAACTGCTGCTAAATAATGGGCTGGGATTGCCAACGAGATCGGCTGTAGAAGTTCCCGATAGCCCGCCTGGTAGTTCACCGATTGGTGAAGGCTCGCGAACTGGTTGGGGCAGTTCAGTTTGAGTCGTTGGCTTTGGTGTAGGCACTGGTTTGTAATTTGCGATCGCAAACGATGCTGCGGCCAATATGCCTGCCCCCAAAAACCAGAACAGTCCCTTGCCACGTCGCTTTTTTAGCTTGAGTGGCTGTGGCTTAACCCGTGTCCGTTCTAGTTCAACAGTTGGATTAAAATCTGTTGAGAATTGATGTTGTGGCATTTTAAAATTCTTTAACTCAACTAGGGGACTAGCCCCAGACCCCCGTGCCGTACCCGCTCGCCACCAGCACGGGAGAAAATTAGGAACTGCGTTTTTTGCGATAAGAGGAAAGCGAAGGAAGGTAAGGCCGAACTTTGGCGGCGGCTTCTTGCATCGTTATTGACCCGTCGCGGTTGATATCAAGCCCTCTATTTTGCTGATATTGAATAGAACCAGCACGCCATACTGCTCTTGGCCCCCATCCCGTGCGCCCGGTCAAAACGGCGGCGTAGGTATCCTCCAAACTGTTGAGTTTCCCCCTGAATGGGGTGAAATATTTCTCGACCCATTTAAGCTGTTCCAACCGGGTCATCGTGCAAAGTTCATCGGTTGACGTTCCCAACGATCTAGCAGTTGACCGAATAAACTGAATTAATCCGGTCGCACCAATAAAATTTCTCTTGCAAGGTTCGTAGGTTCCACCAGTCTCAAACCCTATTAGAGCCAAAATCCATTCGGGTCTTGTTCCAATGCGGCTGGCCATCGCTTCCACTTCTTTGATAAATTCTGGCTCCAATTTACTGGGCAGCGTGTAAGTGCCGTATAGATTTTTTGTGCTGCCTGGAACCCAGCCTGGTAATGAATTTCGAGCTTTATCGAGCGCAATTCCCGGTGCTGATTTCACGCTCTCGATCGCACTGCTCACACCTTCAGTAGCTTTGTTCAGTCCGAGTTTTTGGGTCACGGCATCCGGAATTAGGATTAACCCAGCGATCGATCCGAGTAACAGAACTTGCAGAACGAGATGGCCTAGCGGCGGGGTTTCCAGTTCAGCTAGTAGTTGCTTCCTATAGCGACTGGTCATTTCAACCCCTCCAGCGTCCGACCGCTCATCATGGCCTCAATACCCCATCGTTGGGGTGGCACGAATTGGCCATTCTCTCTTTGTGCAAAGTGCAGGTGTGGCCCGGTTGAGTTTCCCGTACTGCCTACCCTTCCGAATATCTCCCCAGCTTGGTAAACACCTGACTTGCACGGCTCTACCAAATGGGCAGCACCCAAAGTAATGCCCAGCTTTGAGTAGCTTGGGGCAGACAGTTTGGCTTGATTCCCACCACCGTTTGACCAATTGCAGCTAACCCGTACTTGTTCCCCTTTCATCCCCACTGCATAGAGTGGCGTCCCTGAAGGCGCTGGCACGTCTTGGCCTTTGTGGTTTATGCTGCCAATTCCACCGGGCGATACTCTCGGCCCGAATGGGGAACCACCTCGGAATCTGCCACCAGCAAAGCTATCGCCTCTGCCTGCCCTGCCTGCCCAATACCCAGACACCTTCAGGGAACCCGCCGCAGTATTGGCTTTGGGTAGGAATGGGATTTTTGAAGTGATACCAGATACGGCATTACCAGCCGATTGCAGTGCTTTGCCTGGTAGGGAGGCTAGAGAGCTAACGCCCCTAAGTGCTGGCGAGATCGCATTTAGATAAAGCAGGCAGATGGCAATGAGTGAAAGTAAAACGATATTGGTTTGGGATTCAACCTTGGCTATGTGCGATCGGTAGATGAGTTTGGCCAGTTCATCCAGCCCCTTGTCTAGTTCCTCTCTAAGCTCGGTCAGTTCCGAGTTTGGGTCGTTGTTTGAGGTATTCATAAGATGTTGATTTTTGATTTGTGACCCCACCATCACGGCGGGGTCATTTTTCTTAGAAGCCTGAGAAGGTGATGTTGACCTTTCCCGGTTGCTGGGTGGTACGAATAGCCTTCCCATCGCTTGTCATCCAAACCGCTTTATTAGTCCCTTTGCAGTTGGGTTGCCCCAATTGGCTCTCTATCTGTGCAATGGTTTTGAAGGCGCTGGACTGCTTTTTAAACTGAAGGGCTAGCGCTTCCCCTAAGTAAATACTGTCTGTGCGCTGTGTCCCGGCAGGGCAGTCAGCCCGTTGCGCTGCGGAGGTGGACTGATAGCTAGAAGCCTCTACTGGTGAGGATTGTGGCTGGTGCGCTGCGGGGGTGAGTTGAGTAGCCCAATCGTCTACCGGGGCGGATTGTGGCTGTGGCGTTGCGGGGGTGGACTGATAGCTAGAAGTCGCTGCGAGTGAGGATTGTGGCTGGTGAGCTATCTTTCCTGAAGTTTTGGCGATGCTGCCAGATATCCTCTGTGACGCCCAATCGACGGCGGGTTTCTCGCTTTTCCCTAAAATCCTCAGTATCAAAATGGCCAGCAACAGCACACAAGCCAACTGAAACAAGCGGTTAATCATTCTGGCTCTACGGGTGTTTCTGGCGTTAACGGTCGTGCTGGTCTGGTTGGTGCTGGTGAATCAGTCCAGCCGAATATCACGTTACCTGTCACGTTGATCAGGCATCCGGCGTTGCGGGTTAGGCCGAAGGGGAAGTTTGAGAACCATTGCCAGTCACACCGACGCCCCATAGCTCCGTTGTAGGTATTGGCCAATCCAAGGAATGCACAGATTAATAAGAAAGCGCTAAACCACGCCCAAGGTTTTTTGATTGCACCTTCCTCGGTCACATTTTCAATTAGTTTGCCGATCGGGTTGTTGTTATCCCGGCTCATCTTTTTACCTCATGGTTAGTAATGGTTGATAATGGCGTAACCCGGCGTAACTTGGTTACTAAAACTCAGGTTTTTGAAAAGCTTTAAACAGTCTCAAGTCCTTACCAGAGCTAACTTCGTGTGTCGCTTAGATGGCAGTTTTGGTATTGCCGATTTCCGGTAATAATTGGTGGAGATTGGCAACAACTACCTACATTGGAATTGGGCTGACAAAGTAGGAGTCGTCAGCGTCATTAGGCTTAGTGTTATTGCCGTACTTCGCCATCAAAGCATCAAATTTCTGCTTTCCCTGTTGGTAATTCCGACCTTTGTAACCCCATACATCCTTGATGATTTGTGATTGGCTCATCCCCAATTCAAGCAATCTGGTTACAGTTACAGCTAATTCAGGAGTAGGGGTAAAGGTGGTTTCGGTGCTGTTTTGGGTATCTTCATCCGTTACGGTAACTTCGCTATCTAAATCGCTGTAAAGGTCATCCTGCAATGCTTCCAGCGAGTTACGCTTGGTTCCCAGGAAGGGTAAAGGCTGGACTTTACCCACCAATGAAACTTGCTCAATCCACCGTAAATCGGGCAGTTCCGCTATCTGCCAGTTACCGATACTCGTTAGTACCACCGGGCGATCGAGTTCCGCTGCCTGTTCCAAGGTTGCTTCTGCCTGTTTCTTTAGCCGAGCGCGGCTTTCGTTGTCACCGATTAACCACGAATCATTTAAAGCGCTCCAAAGCATCTCATAATTCACTGATGCTTTCACTTGCACCGCAATATCAAAACCGCTCCTTAACTGGGCATTCATCCCGATTGGATCTGTGTTGTGCGACTGGGAAACTAAGGCCAGACGACACCCGACAACTAACCCGCGTCTGGCGATGTCGTTGGTCAAAAATTCAATCCTCTGCCTCAGTTTGCGGCTGATATCTTTAGCAGAATCTAGGATTGACCAATACTCGTCAACAATCATTAATGATTCCTGGTCGTAAATTCGGTTTTCCAGGCGGTAAATCATTAAAGCGTGGTATTTTTCCAAAATTTCGATGGTTGGTTTAACTGGGTCGGCAATGCAGTAGAAAATGAACCCTTGCTCTTTTTCCAGCCCACACCAGCCGTTTTCTTCTCCTTTGGGGTCAATCAGTCCCAGTTGCAATCCAGGGAACAGTTGAGCCATTGCAAAAGCATAAGCTCTTAAGGTGGTTGATTTCCCTGTCCTGGAAACGGCAGACTGTAGGAAGTTGCGGCGGGTTTTGCGGTTGATTGCCGCGATATAGCCAATAATTCCGAAGTTTTCTAAGTTTTTGAGTTTGGCAGGCATGGTTCCTTCGGTTTCCTTTTTTTGAGCAAGTATTAATGGATTTGCAGCGTTACTTTCACTGGCTGCAAGTGCAGGTATCGGTGCGGATGTGGGTTCTAGTGCGGGTGCTGCCCTAAGATCGCTTTGCCGCTGCTCTTTCTTCCCCCATAGCATCGCGGCTAACCCGGCATTCCCTAAAGCCGCAGCCCAGTAGATAAGTGATTTATTGGGCTGACTTGGATCGAAAGCTGCACGGGCAATGATGGTTGTCCCTTTCGGCGCTTCCCTCTTACTCAATCTGCAAACATTGGGGGACTGTGCTGCGCCAAGGAACAGTAGCCCACTGACTCCAAGGGCTAGAGCACCCATCCGGTTAGTTGTCAGCATCAGTCCCTCCATCGCTTCCGGGTTGAATAGCTGGCTTTACCGTTGGTTGTGGGGGTTGCTGTTCCTTGGTTCGGGCATCGTTGGCCGCATCATCGCGGAGTCCCCTGTAGGCTTCAATACTTCTGCGGCATTGGTCGATCGCGTTATTCAGGGTCAGGGTAGGAACTGCGTTCCGAGTGGCTGTGTTTGGCGGAGTGGTGATAGCCATAGCAATATCTGCAAGGCTGTTGGATAAATCGCGATAAGCCCTGACAGTCTTAGCATTGGCGATTATCTGTCCACTACCTGCGCTCATTTGTTGCACTTTCGAGCCATAAGCCAGAAAAGCCTGAGATAACCAGTCAAAATCGTCTCTACCCGGCGTGCGTTGCGCTTCTAGCTTGGCTTGTAAAGCCCATTTTCCACCCCGACCTAAAGCTAATTCATCATCCACATCGGCTTTCGCTGCCAGCAAGCTCACCCGGCAATCGGCTTGGAGTTTATCCCAGGCTTGTTGTCTGCTAACCACCAAGGTTTCAGCCGTTGGTATTGGCTCGGTTTGTTCGGGCTGCACTGTTAGTTCGGTTGGTTGTGGGGAGCTAAATATGCTTCTAATTACCACTAGGGTCATTACTCCAGCTATGCCCCACAGTCCGATCGCGATCGCCTTCTGAGGAAGTGTCAGGCGGGTTTTTGGTTTGGGTAGAATTTCGTCATCGTACATGGTCAATTTCCCCCTTCAGTTCTTCCATTGCGACTAAATAAGTCTGTTTGTCGAGGGTTAGGGCATATCTTTCTTGCAGCCGTCCCATAGCCTCGTATAACTCTTGTTTGCTGATATATCGTTGATTTTTGGCGCGTTCTGTGTAGTGCGCTGCTGCGTAGGCACTGCTGACACCGCTTAAACTGGTTAAAAGTAGCAGCGTGCGAGGGGAAGGAACCCGGAAAGCTGCAATCGCTACTACTAGCGCTGCCAATCCCCCGGTAACTCCCACCGCAATCAAAGTAAGGTGTTTGAGCATTTTTAGCCCTCCAAGATTCCTGAAAGCGATGCTGCAAGGTCGTCATCGGTCTGTGCGATCGAGCTTTGCGTTCGAGCGAGTTGGTTCGCATTTTGGGTAACAGTTAATTGGTTTCCCTTGGTCAGAAGCTTTAGCTGCGTGATTGCGTGGTTGACGATTTCGCTCAAATCATCAGTTTCAATTTGTGACCCAAGTTCTGCCAAAAACGGCAAATGAAAGTCTTTGATCGATACCCGTTTGCTGGTCGTTTGGCCTGCCATTACCGCATCCCTTTCTGTAGTTTCAGTTGTGCGATTTTTACCAGTCCCCGGCAGTTCGCCCAGGCTCCATCGGGACTGACTGAGATGCCTTGTTTGGCTAATAACTGTGCAATAGCTGGTAGTTGAGAACCGCCACCGACTGCAATCACGGCATCGGAAGTGGCACGCCAGGGTGCAACTGCTTTCAGCGCTGGGGCTAAAGCGGACTGTACCCAGTGAGGAAGCTCCGTATTGTAGACTTGGCGGAAGTTCCAGCCCGTTGTGCCGTAGTTGAAGCTGTTATTCTCGATCGCATTTCGGATAATCTGTCTGTCGCCCTCTCCCGTGAGATATCGCCTGGTTTCCAGGTTTTTCGCAATAGCTTCTGTCAAAATGTCCACGCCCAATCGCTTCACGTCGCGACTGATCAGCTTTCCCTTTTGGCCAAACAAACTGCTGATGATGGTGCCGTGTCCGATATCTAAAAGGATGGTCTGTGCATTGGCTGGAACAGTCCCGGACATTATCGACTGTGCGATTGCTCCGCTGCCCTCCTCAACGACAGAAAGTACGTTGATATTGACAGTTGAAACTGACTTTCCATTAATCCGAATCGAATGATTTCCTTTCAATGATTGAGCCAGTTCCACGCCTAGTGCTTGAGCGTCCTGAATGCTGGCAACCAGGGCTAAGTTCCAGTTGGAGCGAACGGGCATGGAACCCAATGCAGCGAGTAAAAGTTGCAGTCCGAATTTGGTTTTTCCCTTGCGGTCGTCAAGCACTCGTAAGTGACCTTCTGGGTTGTTTAAGTAAGCCGGAACTCCGCCAAACCAACGCTGACCAATGAGGTCATCACGGTTACCAGAAATATATTCAATCAGGCTTCCGGCATCGCTTTCCGGGATTTCGTAAATCTCCTTGTGAAGTGGCTGGATGTAACTTGGTATGCGAATTTCCGAGTTCTCTACGATGAGTTTCGCGCTCCCGTAACCCCCGTCAAATCCGGTTGGTAAAGGTTGGTAATTGGCGGTGGTGAGTGGTAGAAACTGGGTAGCGCTTATGGATTGATTTGTCATGATTTGATTTCTCTGGATTGGTTAAATGGCATTGATTTCAAGCGGATTTGTGGCGGTCATTTCTGCTGTTGATCTTCTACCAGGTTACGCCGTAACTTTCCTCGCTTTGGTGTAACTTGGTAGGCACAATTTGATAATAAAAAACCCCGCTTGAAAACGGGGTGTTTTTGTTCCATCAATGGAACAAATTGGTTATTCTCTAAACTTCTGCATCCATTCCCTATGGATTGCTGCTAGCCGTGCCTCGACTTCAAAATCAGGTGAACTACCGCCAGTGCTGAACCACTTGCGAACGGTTGAATACGATCGTCTAGTCAGTCTGGCTAGTTGTTGGTGGTCGAGTTCCCAGTATTGCAGGAAGTGGTCTAACTTCATCCTGGGAGCTTCGATAGTTTCTGCCGCTTGTATCATTTGGCGGCTAACATACTTTTGAACCGCTTTAAGCATTGTGCAATCCCCTTAAACGGTTACGCCCCATCAGTTCTCGGCTGATGGGGCTGAACTTTAACTGCGCGATTTTTTTAGCGCTTCAACGCACTGCAAGTAGTTGGCAAAGTTTGAGCTTTTCTTCAGGTGGTCGCTAACAGCGCTACTGCATTTGAATTCAGTATGCGTTGGGGAGAAGGAAGAAACGAAATCCCTTCCCGCCACGAACCCAGCCCTTACAAGTTCCTGTTCAAGTGCGATTTGCGATCGAAAAAGCTGTTGGGTTAGTTGGTCTTTGTGCAGTTTCCGAGCGAAGTATTCTTCTGGGAATTCTCCGGTGAAAACTTTGAAGGCCAAGCGTTCAATGGTTCTCAACATTGTGCAATCCTCTGCGGAGCCATGCCCCATCAGTTCACGCCTGATGGGGCAACAACTTCAAAATTTATAAGTTAACCTTCCGAACAAAGTAAGCGCCCAACCATTGCCAGTCGCATCGCTTCATTGCTTCCGCAACGAACTCGTCAAGAAATCCGACTGCTGTATTACTAAAGGTGTGATAACCTTCATCTTTTAAGTGCCACTTCACAAAAGCTTGAGCGAACTTTGCGTTATCACCTTGGCACTTCTTTAAGGCTTTCATACAGTCTGTGCGAAAAGTAGTTAAATCGTCGTCATCAACAGCCAACTGATAGAGCCAGTCGAACCACTTTTTTACTGCCTTGGTTTCTACGGTCAAGGTTTTGGTCTGGGTCACTTCCTCACCTCTCTGTACTGTGTGATTAGTTTGGGGTAACTGGTTTTGAAGTTTTCAATTAGCCGATCGACTTCTGCCTCTTGAGCCGGGGTTAGCTTGGTTCCCAGTTTGGCCAGGTTGCAATGGCTGGCGATCCTCCACTTGGAATCGTGGATGAGGACGGGTTTACTTTGATGCCGTCCTTCAATCCTTGCGATATGGTCTGCTATGTAATTGGCGTTATGCCCTTGATTGGGGTCAAATCTGAGCATACTTACACCTCCACATTGGGCAGCTTCAACAAGACTTGATTGGCTTTGAGCCATTGCTTTATCTGGTCAGCCTTGGCTGGTGGCAAATATCGGTTTTGGTCACGGGCAGGCATCAACCCCGCCGCTACTCCGATATCCCGCAGGATTTGAGATTGCTGGGCAGGGGAGCCGAAGGGATAACCTTTGAGCTTTGCTCGGATATATGCAGTGTTCATTGCCGTACCCCCGCCAATGCGATCGCGTATTCCTTGGCTAGCTGAAGCTGGGCAGGCGTCCGGGCTTGCAGTCCGAGTAGTTCGTCTTGCAGCAGCATATCTGCCAGCAAGTAAGCCTGTGATGGAGTCACCGCCCCAGTTTTGAGAACTTCTTTGTAAAACTGGTTTTTTCTGGTGGTTTGGTCGGCAGTTAATCGGATGTCTGCCAAGCTACGGGGTTTTAGCTGTTGTTGTTCCTTGGTTAAGCTAATCATTACCGCCCCTCCATCTGTTCGATG
Source organism: uncultured bacterium (assembly GCA_964546365.1). Taxonomy (GTDB): domain Bacteria; phylum Cyanobacteriota; class Cyanobacteriia; order Cyanobacteriales; family Aerosakkonemataceae; genus DATNQN01. The sequence continues at coordinate 37,807 of CAZJJR010000008.1, forward strand.
AGAAATGGAATCAGGGAGATTGCAATGTCGTTGCTTCCTTGAGCTAATTGGTCGGTTAAGGTAATCGCAGCTGCCAGATGGTTACTGGGTTTCACTAGTCGTTCGAGCAGCCAGTGGTCTCCTTGGTCGCATTCGGTTGCGATACTTGCAATCAATGCAAGCAATTCATCCTTGGAAAAAGCCTCAAAGCTGGTTCCAAAAAGGGATTCCATCTCTTTGAGGATGGGCGCTGCTGGATGATTCGTGGAGATAAAGATTGCATTTGCGAAGAAGAATTGGTTCATCACGCTACCCCCGGTAAGCTCAGTTGGCCAGCATTGGCGCAGGTGTCCCAGGCTAGTTGGGTTTGAGAGATGGTGCGCTTTACTTTCTCAAGTTCTTCTTGGAACTGTTCGGGAGTTAGGTCTTCATCGAAATCTCGGAAAAATAACGCTCCATCGTGGATGACATCGATGCCGATTTCCTGGTAGCTACCGCAGACAACCCAACTGTCTGGGTTAATTTCCTCTTCTTCTGGAAACGTGCAGAAATTTTCGGCTAGTCCTACGTACCAGAATCCATCGGCAATCAGCGCTTCTGCCACTGCTTGAGCACGAGCTCCAAGCCAGCAGGGGATTTCATCAGCCATTGCGATGCCCTCCGTCGATAAATTGCTTGGCGTCTGCAATTGCATCTTTTTTGGACGGCCAGCGCTGCCCGATGGGACTGCTGCTAAGAAAGCGATGGGGCTTGATAATTATCCTGGAATAGCCATCTGGGTGCTGGTTGACGAAAATCCAGAATCCGCCATAGTGGGTTTCTGGCAAACTTCCCCGGTGTTGTATCGGGCGTGTATTTGTTGGCATGATGGTAAAGCCTCCAATTTGTAATGGTTGGGGCAATTTGTTTGAGCCAGCGGGCGGCCTCGGAAACTGACCGCTGGCTTTTCACTTTTCAGCTATTATTAATAGCTGTATACTCGAAATAGTATGCTTTTACATAAAAGCTGTCAAGATTAAGAAGTGTTTCGTTAACTAGCTATTGCGTATTAGCTCAGCTATTAATAAATGCAAAACTGTAAACAAAGCAGCTTAGGATGGTGACTAAGTACGTAAAAGCTGGAACACTTGTTTTATGCCAACTAAGGGGCAAAAGAACACCAAAGGACTACCTGAAAAGTATGGGGAATTTAAGGACGTTCGCTTGTCTGTTGCATTAACTCAGACTGGAAACAAGCTGCTAAAGCAAATGTGTGATAGCAGGGATTTATCCGTATCTGAGTTCATAGAGCAAATAGCTAGAGGACTTATACCCTTAGCTGACGAACTATCCCTTAGTCAGAAACGGGAGGTCTTGGCTGCGGTGGGAAAAACCACCACGCTGGCATCCAGAGTATGGAGCGGATAGCTCGACTCCTGAAAGCAAAGAAAGACCAGAAGCAGAAAGAGGCAATACTAGCCGAAATCGAACTGCTTAAACAGCACCTAATCTGGATTGAGTCTCAAATTAATGAAACCGACCCGGATTAATGCTTGTCCGAGATCGAGATGCGATTGTACTTAATGCGAGTACTAATGACTAATGACCAACCAACAAACCAACGACTAACTGCCATCGAATCTCGCTTAGACCGACTAGAAGGCGAGTTTCGAGAGCAAGCTAGTTTCCTGGTGGAAGGATTATTAGCACTATCGGCGCAGACAACCAATCTCACCAACAGAGTTGATAATTTGACCACTGCCGTAGGTCAGTTAGTTACCAATGCCGAAGCAGATCGAGCGGTAATGCGAGAAATGCGGGACGATATGCACCAAATGCAAGCAGAAGTCCAGCAAATCTGGCAATATCTACTCTCTCAACGTCCCAACGGGCAGCAGGGGTAGGCAAGGTGAGATCGCATGACCTCAATTTACATTTGACCCATGACTAACGACCAATTCGCCCAACTAAATCAGCGCTTAGACGGCATCGAACAACGCTTGGAGGAAGGGTTCTCCCGTCCTGCCAGCCTTGTTTTAGATGAAGTCTTGGCCTTGGAACAGCGAACCAACGAACGACTAGATCGATTAACCGAAAGGGTCGATCGATTGGCAGAAAACCAACAAGCTATGCAGTCAACAGTCGGACAGCTTATTCAGGCTATTTTTGAGTCCAGTCGCCAAGCCGATGCAGATCGCGAACAAATGCGGGAATTGCAATCAGAGGTGAGGGGACTTCAGGCAGAAAACAGGCGTATCCTAGATTATCTGTTCGGTCAACATCGCAATGGGGGTGGGGAACAAACTTGATTACCACTGCGAGATGATGCGGAAGCGTGGTAGAGAATGCAAAAGCGGAGCCTTGCCAAATGCAAGCCGAAATCCCACAATTTTGGCTCTCCCGGCTCGTTGATGCGCCCCAACGAGAACAGGGGTTGGTAGTAAAATCTTCTTTCCTGGTGAGGAGAAAATCGCCTTTCAACTACTAGACAAACTGTTCTTCAGGGGAAATAGCGACCAAAGATAGTCGTTTTTTCTTGCTTGGGAAATAAGATGGCAGCTTGGAAAATAAGACGACGGGGGTAAGACACTTGTAACCAAAAAAAAGTTAAATAGATTGTCAAATAAAATATTTTCAGCCAGATTCGTTGTATAAGTGGGATGATTCCTTTTAGCAGCAATCGGATTTAGCTAAGTAACAAACCATTACAAATAGTCACAAATTCAAGGAGGAAATTAAAAATTTACCCTAAAAACGAGTACAGCCCCGGTTTTTAACCGGAGCCGCTTTATCCAAAGAGTTGGAACACCACAGCTTAAGTGAAAGCAAAGGGTTCCTCGTCAAATACTCGCGTAAGCGACACTTTTTGCGCGTCGTTACAAGGAAAAAAGAATGTTAACAGCAATTACATTCTGCCTTATAACGAGCAAAAAGTGTGCATTGTAACGCAAAAAAAAATTTGACTTCCCTAGCGTAGGTCTCGCGGTGACCGCTTGTAAGTTCCAACTCCTACCGTCCACCACAAGCTAGGAGTTCGATAAAATGCCACTTTTTCCGAAAAACCTCAACCGTTCCACCTTGTCGTCCATCCTTGAAAAGATCGGAGGTCTACGCTAATGGTCGCCTCCTTTTCCTCCGAAACTTTCCAAGTTAACACAGTCAAAGAAACGATCGCCTGGTTACTGCGTTTGGGTCGCCCACCCTTACCGGAATGTCCCATCGAAGCCGCCAAACAAGGCAAAGAACCCAAGCAGCCGTGCTTCTTCGACGGCAAGCGGGTAGTACCGATTAACTGGAAACAATGGCAGAACGCCCAACCTATAAAAGAAATTTATCAAGAATGGTTCAAGAATCCCAAAACTGGGATTGGAACGTTAGGCGGCTGGAACGGCAAGCACTGGCTGGGGTGGATCGATTTTGACGCCAAAGATTTTGAATCCCCCGCCGCCTGCCTTCAAGCGATTGAAGAATGGTTAGAAAATCACCCCGTACTGGCAGATGCCCCCTGCTTTAGCACCCCCAGCGGTGGTTATCGATTCCTGGTTGCATTCTCTGGCGAACCGGAAAACTTTAAAGCGAACAACGGCTTTTCGCTCAAACCAGACGGTTCCCACCATGTAGGCGAACTGCTCACCAAAAACGGCGGACACACCTTGCTACCACCTACAGTAGGCATCAACGGAAAACCTTACCAGTGGTTGCGATGGGCAGAGTATCCCCCAATTGTGGCCTCTCCTTCTGAAATTGGCATCTACCCGGTCAACAAAAAACCGCAGAACGCGGCAGTCTCCACACCTAAAGCCGCGATTAAACCAGAATCAAGTAAGGAACTAGACGAAACCATTAAACAGATCAAAGAAGCATTCGGACGGTTAGACGCCGAGCGGGTATTCACCTGGAGCGGTCACGAATTCAAAGCTAGTGGCAGCAAAGTGCGGGGTAGCTGCCCCTGGCATGAAAGTCAGAGCGGGACTGCTTTCTACGCCGAACACAAGAACGGTGAATGGCTCTGGAGATGCCCAGCTTGTAATGTCGGCGGCGGTATTTTTGAATATAGAAGCTTACTCAACGGTGGGAACGGTTCGCCAAAAGGTAAAGAATTTGTCTCCCTTGCCCAGTCATTATCTGATGAAGTTGGGGTGGAATTCCCCGAATCGCGACCACAGCAGCAGTCCCAGGCGACCGCCAAACCTACCGGACGCAATTTTGGTGGCGGTAATGGCGGCAATGGGGATGGCGGCAATGGGAATGGCGGGGGAAAAGAGAGCGAACTTTCCCTACGAGATCGGGTATTAGAAATTCTTTCTCGTCAGTGCAGGAAGTCGGAACGGCAAGAAGCTTTTGTCAATCTATCGAAAACATCAGGCGTCCCCATCCGAGAGATAGAAAGGCTGGCTGACACCTTAGAGAGCGAGATCTCATCAGATGACGAGATAGCCGAAGCTAGAAAAAATTTAGAACAACTACTTACGGCACAAGCTCCAGGCAGGTTGAATATGCACGACTTTTTATGGGGCGATGGTGGCAAGTTGGCCAAAGCGATTAATGAAGTAGCGCTCGCCATGCCAACAGCACCGGAATTTTTATTCAGTACCCTCGTCCCAGTGGCCGCTAGCCGCATCGGAACTAGCAGCCGCATCATTATCAAAATCAAGGGCAGATACAAACAACCCTGCATATTCTGGACGGCGGTGGTTGCCCGTTCCGGTCGGGCCAAAACACCCGCCCAAAAGCAGATAGTCGATCCATTGGTAAACCTAGAAATCGATGCCTACAAGCGATTCCTAGATGCCGAACAAGAGTACGAAGCAGAAAATGATGCCTATAAAGCCAGCAAGGGCGAGGGGGAAAAACCAGTCAAGCCCATCCGCAAGCGTTACCTAACCACTGACATAACCGCCGAAACTTTAGAAAGAGTACACGGCGAGAACAAGAGAGGATTGCTTTATTACCGTGACGAACTAGCGGGACTGCTCAAAGCTCGAAACCAATACAAACGCGGTTATGGACCAGATGAGGAAAACGAGATCAGCCAATTCAATGGTGACGTGCTGTTGGTAGATCGTTCTAGCCGTTCGATCTGTCTGGAACGTTCCGCCGTCAGCCGAACTGGGTCAACCCAATGGGAGGTAGCACGAGATCTCTTAAATCAATCAAAGGACAGTAACGGAGGGATCGCCCGGTGGCTTTTCTGCGCCGTCGATGCCCCACCGCGATTTTTAAATTTACTAGGGGATGACCCAGAAACGGGTATTGAAGAGATGCTGCAACGGTTCTACGAACAATTAGAGCAGTTGCCAGAACGGGATTATCTGATTTCTCAAGGTGCAGCAGCACTATTCCAAAATTGGCAGCATGACTTGGTACGACGGGAAATCTCAGAAACACGCCCCGGTTTTGCGAACGTTTATCCCAAAATCGAAAGCTATACTGCTCGTTTTGCGCTCTGGCTGCATCTTTGCAACGCAGTTCTAGCGGGGAAAGCACCTTCTTTGACGATCGACGCTCAGACGATGGAAAAGGCGATCGCGTTGGCCAAATGGTATCTGGGGCAAGCAGAACTGATTTATGGAGTAAACAGCGATGAAGGGTTGACCGGAAACTTGTTAAAACTTTACCGCTATGCCCAAGGTAAAGGGAAAATTACGCCCCGGATGTGTAAGTCAGGCATTCTTCAATTCCGGAAGACCCCTACATCTGAAATCCGTCAGATGCTTGCAGAACTAGCCAGTATGGGTCATGGGTCATTCTCAGCCGATCGATTCCAGATTGTCGATCGTGTTGATCAACTGTTGATCAATAGATCAACAGCTAAAACCTTTACCAAGCAAGGTGTTGAGGAATTTGTTGATCTGTTGATCGAAAATCAACCTCAAAACCACACGATTGGTTTAACCCAACCTAATAAAGACGAGGATTCTAAAAAATCCTTAGATCCGCTCAATCGGATCAACAGGATCAACAATGAGGCTCAAACCGTTACCAGTACTGGTGTTGATGAAGATCAACAACTGCTCAACCGGATCAACAAGATCAACAACGAGCATCAAACCGTTACCAGTACTGGTGTTGATGAAGATCGACAACTGCTCAACCGGATCAACAACGACCATCAAACCGTTACCAGTGCTGATGTTGATGAAGATCGACAACCGCTCAACCGGATCGACAACAAGCATCAAACCGTTACCAGTGCTGATGTTGATGAAGATCGACAACCGCTCAACCGGATCGACAACAAGCATCAAACCGTTACCAGTGCTGATGTTGATGAAGATCGACAACCGCTCGACAACTGCTCGACAGAATCGACAGCAGTTACCGCTCAAACCACGCCCACCTCGCCACTCAGAACCGAATTGGAAACCCCCGAAACGACCTTGGAATCGGAGGAAGTTCTCTTCACCTCACCTACTCCCGAAGTGATTTTGGATGAGTGGGGCTGGATAGGTGTAGTGGTTGATGACGCGGTAGCCAGTGGTGACTGGCTGCTTTTAGCAACCCATATAGAAAAATGCGATTGCCCCGAACTAGCCCAAGCCGTCAGCGCCCAACTTAAGGCCAAAAACCTCTCTGGAGAAACCAAGGCACATATCAAATCTCTGGTGACACCCGATGCCTGGGCTGCTTACCTTGCCAAACTAAACGAACCCGCCCGGAGTGTATCCCAGGGGCAGCCGCAGCAACTCACATTGGATTTTGATGTGCAGCCTGCACCCAAAAAGCCTCTAAATCCCTACGATCTGGGGATGTAAGGAGGCTGGCACTAGAACAATTCAAAGTCAAGAAAAACCAGCCATGAAACATAACGAGTCTCAATGTTCGCGTAAAAACTGGATGAATTCATTTACGGCATCATACTGATCCGGATGTGCAAGGTAGCGCAACAATAAAGATAAGTCTAGGTCGGGGAAAAAAGTGCTACGAGAAGCTTCTTCGTATTCATCGGTTTTTTCGTTGAATCGAAATACTTTTAGTTGGTTAGATTTCCAAAACCAGACTTCAGGGACTCTTTTGGGTTTGTATAAATCGCACCTGTTTATTGAGCCGCTGGTAACAATAACTTCAATGACAATATCGGGAGTTTCTTTATCGCTGCCAATACAATAAGATTCGTCGGGAGTGCCAGAAGCTTTCCCTTCTGTTTCAAGGGTAAATCCACCGCGACCATAGAATCGGATACCCTTCTCTCTCATGTAAGCTTCCAATAGATAGCCAAGGGTTGTTTTTACAAGCTCGTGCCGATCGCCAATGGGAGCCATAATTTCCATTACCCCTGATAAATAAGAAAGTTTGACGCCAGTGTTGTTTTCTAGCTGCGTTTCTATAGCTTTGAACTGTTCCCAGGAAATGTTGTGTAGAACCACCAGTTTTTCTTCTGTCGGCGTACTAAATGGTTTATCTAAAAGTGAAACCATTGCTCAATCCTCGCTTGTTAGTCGTTTAGGGTGCAATAATACCTGGCGATACTTCCATTATTGCACCCTAAATAAAGGTCGTTATGTGAAAGTAATTGATGGGTCAACCGTATCGATGCCAGATACAGATTCTAATCAAATCGCTTATCCTCAATTTTCTAATCAAAACCCGAAAATAGGATTCCCGATTGCCAAAATGTTTGATTAAATTGACATAGCAATGGAAAAATTGAGAGTAAATAACTCAATTTTTCCATTTAGTATATGCCTTTTAATTAATATTTTTTATCCAACTAAGTAGGTGGGCATAATTAAACGTAAAATGCCAAATGCTGGAACCCCGTCAGCGCAACGATTTCCGTTTTTGCTATGTATCTTTATTTATGCCCACCTACTTATCAGCAACTCTCAGGCGAATTTTAAATTCTTCCGTATATCGTATAAGATTTGAATTCCTTGAACTCTTATCCTATGGCGATTGCGCTCCAGCGCGGTGCCGGAGGCAATCGCAGCTTAACGAGCGTGCCATTCAACTATGATATGAGTAGGAAGACTTCGGTTTCGACACTGTTGGCTGCGAGTTTCCCTAATGGCTTGGGAAATTAGTTGTGGTGGAATTGCTGTGTTGAGGGCTTGCAATAGAACCCCAGGCTCAATCATGGGAGGTTAGGGAACTTTACGTTCAGAGCCGTAAAGACGCCAAAAGATCGCTTGCCTCACCCTGCATATCTTGCCTATTATCATCGTAGATTTTCAGAGTATCCAACTTGGCATGACGAGAAAGCCGTTGAGCCGCCCGAATGTTCCCCCCAGAAGCATCCAGAAACGCCGTGATACTGGAGTGCCGCAATCGGTGCGGACTGATCCGCTTTTTGATACCAGCCGCCTTAGCTATAGAACAAACAATACGGTCAATTGATGCGCCATTTAGTCGATGTCCGGGGTAAGCCCGATTGAGACAGATAAACAAAGGGTCGTTGGGACTAGCGTCGCCTCTGGCATTTAGCCAATCTTGTATCGCTGCCACCGTTGAAGCAGTGAGGGTAATTTTTTCTGATTGAGTCCCCCTCCCCTTGCCAATGATGGTCAACTTCTTGGCTATTGGGTCAAAGTCTTTGATGTTAGTCTTGACCAGTTCCCCCCGTCTCAACGCATTGTCCCACAGCAGACAGAGAATCGCATAATCGCGCAATCCCGTTAAAGTGCTACGCTGGCACACCCGTAGCAGCAGCTTAAACTCTGCCGGACTAATCCCCGTCGTATCCCGGTACGTTTGAATCTTTTCGCCCTTAATATCCGCCAAAGTCCAATCGCACAGACCCACGAAAAAAGCGTGATTGACCAAACTCTTGACGGCAGCTAGCCTGCGGTTAACAGTCGCTTCCGAAAGACCTTTGTCAATCAAAAGTGCCTTGTAATTGAGAACCACTGCCTTGGCACTAAAGCGATCGAGTTGAAGGAATTGGGCCACCACCGTTCTTGACGGTTCTTGCCCTGCCATAGACCGAAAGAAATCCCTTAAATCCTTCATGTAAGCTCGCCTGGTACTCTGCGAGCGCTTAGAGGCTAACAACTCTGCTACCAAATCCCGTTCAGCTGATTGGCTTAAAAAGCTGCCCCCTGTTTTAGCTAACTCGTCCATGTGGATCTTCTAGCGCTGAAATGGGTGTTTCCGCTCGTATCCTACCACTGGCTGCTATCCGTTTCCACAGGTGGGTATAGACGTTCTAGATGCCAAGCGAGAAGCGACCGCTCCTGAAGCTTATGATTGGATTTATGAAAACGTTCTTGTTTGCGATCGTCCCAAAAGACAAGTTTGGTAGTGTGTCACTTGTAGCACTATTAAGCACACTAATAGCCCTCTTGTGTCTCTGTCCCGCTATGCTACTCAAGCATACTATTGGCCATAATTGGCATACCATCCGCCACAAGGTATGCTTGAAAGCAGCACACCAGTGGCATAACGAATGGCGACCAACAATAAACGCATCGTAGGCTACCTACCACCGGAGTATCACAACAAGCTGCGCGAGTACATGAAGGAGCAATCCCTGACCGAAAGTGCAGCCCTGGTGAGAATTGTCAGACAGTTTTTTGACGGCACGCTGTCAGCCAATGTCCCAAAGGTGACATCGGAAAAAGACGATACAATTGCATCCTTAGAAGCGGACATGGCTCGTATCAAGCACCGCTTAATGGTTTTGGAAGAGGAAGTAACATCAATTAAGCAGCGAAGAGGAGGTAAATCTCAAACATACCCATTTCCATCATCGCCAATCAAACCGCCGCCTCAAACTCTAGCGCAACTAGCAAAAAGACTTAATGTTAGCGAGTCATCAATTGAGGAAGCATCTCAAAAAGGGGAAGATTATTTTAAAGATTGGAGCAAAAGAAACGATCCGGCTTTACAATCTTGGCAGAGACGAGGGAACCTTTTCTATCTTTTGTCTGGCTGAAGTTCTCCTCAAGTTGTAGAGCGATAAGTAATTATTTAGGATACAACTTTATTGGATGAATACAAGAAATTGACCAAGGTAATCGCACTGTTCAATCAAGCAGGCGGTGTTGCGAAAACCACCGTCACCCAAAACCTTGGCTATCACCTTAGCGTGCGCCATCACCGCGTTCTGTTAGTCGATATCGACCCCCAAGCCTCCCTGACCACGTTCATGGGGCTGGAGCCATCCGATTTAGACAAAACCATATACGATGCCTTGGTGTCGGAAGAAGATGAACCCGTTCCCATCCACCGCGACTTGCACGGCATGGACTTGGCACCTGCTAACATTCTGCTGGCTAATGCCGAACAAGAATTGATATTTACCGAACTGAGAGAATTTCGACTAAAAGAAGTACTAGCTCCCTTATTGGATAACTACGATTTCATCTTGATTGACTGTCCGCCTTCTTTGGGCATTCTCAGCCAAATTAGTTTGGTTGCTTCTACTCACGTTTTAGTTCCCATCCAGTGTCAGTTCAAGGCGTTGAAGGGGACGGATTCGCTACTCAAGACGGTGGCACGAGTACAGCGCAAGCTCAACAAATCCCTATTGATAGCCGGGTTCTTACCAACCATGTATTCTGCTAATAATTCCTTAGACCAAAGAACCCTACAATCCATACAAGAACAATTATCGAGTTTGGCACCGATATTTCCACCTCTGCCTCGTGCGACAGCGGTAGCTGAAGCGGCAGAGTACGGCAAACCTTTGGCTTTATGTCCTAATAAAAATCAAGCTGTTCTCCGTATTTTTGATGAAGTAGCACGAGCAATGGAGTCGATGTAGATGATGCTTGCTTCCATTCAAAATGGTAACTATGGTGTTGAATAGGGTTATCAACCCAATCCGAGACAATACAACAGAAAGATTTAGCCCCCATTCCCCGCTCTTGAGTTCCCTTCCCTTATCCAAATGTCTCATTGCCTGATACCAATCCACTTTAATTCGTTGCCTGATACCAATTCACTTTAAATAGTGCCACTAATCTTTCCCCCTGCCCCCCTGCTGTGAATATTAAATATGACAGCGCTCCAAGTGAAGTGGTATTACTGGTAGCCTTGAAGAAGGAGTAGTGAAATATTTCCACTCCCCATTCCCCGCCAAAGCCCGAAAACACCTGATTAACCCCAACGAAAGTATGAGTCCCAGACGAGTGACGCGCCCACCTGCTGAAAGAAGCAAACTAAAGAATGTCGCTTTGTTTAGCGCCGAAGATGATGCGGTTCCTTCTACAGTGCCACTGGATAAGATTACGTTGCCTTCTACTCAGCCCCGGCGCTATTTTGACCCCCAAGCAATGCAGTCTTTGGTGGAGTCGGTGAAGAAAGATGGCATCCTCCAGCCTCTCTTGGTCAGGCCAGTGGGAGACAAGTACGAGTTGGTGGCAGGGGAGAGGAGATACCGAGCGGCACAAGAGGTGGGGTTAACTGAAGTACCCGTATCGGTGCGGGAAATGTCCGACGAGCAGGCGGTACAGTATGCCCTAACTGAGAATTTGCAACGGGAGGATTTGAATCCGGTTGAGGAAGTAGAAGGGATTTTACAGTTATTGGCTATCAAGCTGGGAACGGATAGAGAAGCGGTTATCTCGTTGCTGAATAAATTAGCTAAGGTGAAAAGAGGTTTGGCGGACAACGTTGTACGCCCAGAAGAACAGCAGGTAGTTGAAGAAGTGTTTGCAGCCATAGGAAGGCTTTCGCCAGAGTCGTTTAGAACTCATCGGCTTCCTTTACTGAATTTGCCAGAGGATATTTTAGAAGCTCTGCGTTCTGGCAGCATTGAGTATACTAAGGCGAAAGAGATCGCCAAGTTGGAGTCGGAGTCAGACCGGGCGGCACTGCTGTCAGAGGCTGTTGCACGCTCTCTGTCCTTGAGCCAAATTCGAGAGCGGGTGAAGGCAGGGAAACCTCCCAAAGAAACAGAGGAACTACAGAATCGTTTTGACACGACTATTAAGCAGATAAAGAAGTCTTCGGTGTGGTCGAATCCCAAGAAGCGTCAGAAACTAGAATCGCTGTTGGCACAAATGTCCGCTCTGATTGCTGAGTAGGAATAAGGAATTGGGTGTTGGCGGTACCCCGGCGGCGTTTGAACGCACCCCAACTCGCATCAGAGATTTTAGTTGGGGACTGCTCTCAGCATTTTCGTTCATGCTTGAAAAACAGATTGGGAAAACCTTTATGCCTTATAGTAAATTTACTCTTAGTAAAGCTGTAGATGATTTTCAACTGACAATTGTTGAAGGCGATCGCAGTGGATCGTTTTCATCAAGTTGAATTAGGCGTTGAAAAGTAGCGAGCGCGTATTCAAAAATTCCATTATCATTGATTTGATTATCATAAAAAGCCTTTTTGATAGGAGTTTGCTGAGAGTATTAGCATACATTGCCCTTCCGTTTTTTTTTCTCCAGGTATTTATTCCTGTTCTTTCAAACCAAATCAGCCAACAAATCCGTAATTTCTCCCTGATGATTGAGTCGATTATCATCATAAATCATCAGCGTATTCAAAGAAGCATGACGGCTCAACTTCTGCACCCGTCGCACATCCCCATTAGTCGCATCCAAAGCCGCCGTCACGCTACTATGTCTGATCCGATGCGGGCTAATAGTTTTAGTAATTCCCGCTGCTATCGCAGTAGCTTGTACGATTTTATAGATGCTAGTAGTAGACAATCGCTTTCCATAACTAGACGGGTCTAAAGCAACAAATAAAGGCTGTTTTTTATTCAATTCTCCTCTTGTTACCAACCAATCCTGCAAAGCCAAAACAGCAGCATTAGACAAAGATATCGCTTGTTTTTGAGTTCCCTTACCCTTACCCAAAATATTCAGAGTTTTGGCATCTAAATCTAAATCCAAGATATCTGCTTGCGCCACCTCACTGCGGCGCAGCGCATTATCCCACAACAATCTAAGAATCGCATAATCCCGCTTACCTTTAAGCGTACCGCGATCGCTCACAGCCAGCATCTTCTTAAAAGCATCCGGACTGATACCAGTAGTATCCCGGTAAGGAGTCACCTTTTCACTTTTAATATCATCCAGACTGATAGCACACTTACCGATTTTGGCAGCATACCGCACCAAAGCCTTAATAGCCGCCAGCCTGCGGTTAATCGTCGCCTCCTTCAGGTTCCTCTCCACCAACCTCTGCTTGTACTTTAGCACCAGTGCGATCGCATTGAATCTGTCCAACTGCAAAAAATGGGCCACCAGTGCCGGGTTAGGTGGCTGTCCCGTCATGGTAACAAAGAAATCCTTCAGATCTTTCTCATAAGCATCGCGGGTATTGGGACTTCTTTTGTCAGCCAACAAATCGGCCAAAATATCTCCGTCGTTTGTTAATTCAAAAGAGTCGATATGTGGTATAATCCCGTTCATGCAGATTTAGGTTACGATAATGATTCTTTTCGTAACCTTACCCTAACATAGCCAACGCGCGATCGCGCCTTGGCGGTGAACCCTTCCTATTTCTGTTGAGGAGAATGGTGAAGACTTGGTATACGAATTTGATGCACAACATCCACATTCTCAACAACTCCTTGCTTTACTACAACTTTTAGCAGAGCGATCGTTTGGAAGAATGACCTTTGGATACCCATTGGAGAAA
>CAZJJR010000008.1:51304-56194 GCA_964546365.1 uncultured bacterium
GTTTTAAGCAATCTAGCAAACATCTAGGATGAGGCTAAAAAAGATTTTTTGTATAATTTATAACGCAGTTTTAGCTGTGCGTACAATTGACATGGCTTGCTCCTGAAAAGCGACTAAAATGAGTAGGTACGGATGTGCAAAGAATCCCTCCAAAAGCGAGAATTATTCGCAATTAAGTTTACCAATTTGGGGAACAGCCGAGATACGCGCAAAATAGGACACGATGTAAAGTTTTGTAAAGAAATCGTAGGCCCAGGCTGAATTCTTGTTCCTCAGAACACCAGCGTCATCCCCTCATCTAACGCCTGCGGCACCACATCCAAATCAATCAGGTAATCCCCAAAGCGCTTGATTTGGCTCGTCATGTAAGGACTTATTGCCGCCACATCAGAACGCATCACCAAATAACCCTCACGCTTTAGTTGGCCCAACACAGAGGTCAAATCGACCGTATTGTGAAACACCACCGCATTCGCAATCAAATCGTTATACTTAATAATCTTTTCCTGTTCCTCCGGGTCATTATTAGCAATTACCCCTTCGCCGCCAAAGAAAAACCACTTGGCAAAGCCATGATAAGCTTCCACCTTATTTGTAACCGCCGTAATCTGCTGCCGTAGCTGCATATCCGAGATATACTGCAACAAAAACACCGTTCTCACTACCCGTCCCAGTTCTTGAAAAGCCTGATATAAACGATTCTTCCGACTATAATTACCTAACTTTCGCAACAAAGTAGCCGAAGAAATTTTTCCCGTTTGAATCGACAAGACAACCCGTAAAAGGTCATGCCAATGCGTCGCAATTCTTGACCAATCAATAGAATCTTTAAAAAGCGAATCAATATGTTGGTAAACCGTCTCTTTATCCGGACGATAAAAAATTAAGTCCTGCCAGTTACGAATCCTTGGCATTAACTTAATACCCAACAGATAAGACAAAGCAAATACGGGCGTTGATTGACCCTGCGTATCAGCATGAATTTTCTCAGGTTGAATATCCGACTGATTCTTTAACAACCCATCAATAATATAAACCGCTTCCCAAGTTCCACAAGGAATAAAATGGCTAAATAAAGCTACATAGCTATCAGCAACATGGTGATAAGCAATCCCACCATAACCCCCATAACGGATGTGATACTCAGACAGCAAATTCTGTTCGTACAAATCATACTTAGTTCCATCTGCTGCCGCTGAGGTACCATCACCCCATAACTTGGGTAAGCTCAGAACATTATAACGGTTAATCACATCAGTCAGTGCCGCATTTAGTTTCTCAGCACTCACATGACGACGGTTAACAAAAGATAGCTCCCTTGGAGTAACTATCCCTCTCATGTGGCGTGCAGCCTGAGTAGGGCCAAGATTACACCCATAAGTAAAAGTAGTTAGCAGATAGCGTTCCGTCGCCCGTTCCAACTTGGGGTCAGAACCAGAAAGGGGGCCAAAATGTCGGGTAAAATTTGTCCAATAATCAACATTCCTAAGAATATCAATTAAATTCCGTTCTGGCATTCGTTCAGCAATAGCCGCTTCTAATGCTTTCACAGAAAAACTTACTTCATTACTTTTCGGTCGTTTTAATACGGGTTCTCCCAATTCATTAATCACCACCGTCCGATTATCTGGATAACCTGCATCTACGCTCATAGCTGTATCTATGAGCCAGGATTTCAATTGCTCGACAAAACCACTAGCTGTATCACTAAAGCCCAGATTTTGGCAATATTCTAACACCAAAGGTTCACACTCTGACCAACTGAGCAACTGCTCCCGATAATCAGCATAATCTGCCGAACCAAGTACGCACACATCCCCTGACCTCAGTTCAGCCGCTAAATAGGAAAAAACGCAAACTTCAAAGTGGCGGCGAATCATTCGAGTCGGTTGTTCAATTCGTCCCAGAATTAAACGCTGCCATTGTGCAGAAGCAAATGAAAGGTCTACTGTTACTGGCAACCACTCTCCTCGACGATGTGCATTTAAGAGTAGAAAATCCAAAGCTTTTATTAAAGTTTCATCCTGACTGGTGGAAGAAAACTTTAAAGCATTAATTAACCGAAAGAAAACGCTGCGGTGACTCTTGTAAAATCGCCAGATTAGCGGTAAATAGTTATTCCCAGTATAAGCATTAACAGCTTCGCACTCATTCAAAAGTTGTTGCGCTCCACCAGCCGGGGTAAAAACGTTTTGTACTTGTGCAATTACTTCGGTTTCGGGAGGCTCATCTACAAAGACTTGCAGCACATTCGTGAGAACACCTACTAACTTCTCTGTCGTTTCTAGATGCTTCTGTCGCAGTCTTTCTAACTCTTCTTTGGCTTTGTTATGGATTGTCCGCATTCGCTTCAGAAACATAGACACCAGGTTATCTCTCGCTTGTACCTGGGCTGAATAAATTAAGCATAATAAAAGTGTGATGCGCTTGGGAATCCCAATTTCTTTTAGTTCGGCAGCATCTAAAGCTTTGGCTTCGGCTGCAAAATGTTGGATTTTAGCCTCTGTGATGGATTCTAAATAGGGTTTAACTTCCCCAAACGAATCTAGCCAAATTAAATGTGTTAGTAAATCATTGAGGTGATTGCGAGTCGGACGTTTAGGTAATTGTTTGAGGTCATTATAAGGACTGCGGTGTTGGACTGGATGGCTAGACAATAAGTGTTCCAAACGCTGAATATACTCGTGATTTAATCGGCTGATTACCAAGGAAAATAGTTTTTGATTGACGAGATTTCTGACTCGACGTACTAAGCGGTCTAAGGTATTAAATCCGGGCAACTCGTAGCGGTGATGAATTAATTCATCAATCGCTACATTAATTAAGTCAGCCGGGTTGTCCATCACGCTTGCCGATTTATACACGGTTGTGACTGCTAAGTGTCGGGCGGATTGGTTAAACTGAGTAACTTTAAAATATTCACGAATGGCTGCGCGATGTCGATACATCGTCCGGGATTGTTCGTATCCGAAGGAGATATCGGATGGTAGACTTAGGCTGGTACGAATATGATTGACAAGGCTTTTGGGAATATCTGTAAGTTTAGGAAAATAGCCCAGTCGCTGAAAAGCTTTGAGTAAAACCATCAAGTTTAAAAAGTGAACTTGACCTTGTGTAGTAGATAACCCAAAGCCAATTTCAGACGGAGTGGGAGTATAAATTTCACGCAGTTCTTTGGGAGTGAAGTAGCGTTTAAATCTAGGGTAAGCGGTACGTTCTATAGAAGCCAATTTAACAATCTCTCCAACCGTTACTACTTTCTTGTTTGGGTGGAAACTCTATAAGAAGTTCCACAATTGGGACAGAATTTGTGTTTGAAAGAGGTCAGCGGTTCCCCACAGTTAGTGCAATGGGTGCATAAAACGGTACCGCACAGCAGACAGTACTTAGCCCGGTACAGCGTCCAAACTGAATCGGGGTCAGTTCCGGGTGTCCAGCATTGCGGACAAAATTTTCGGGTTTCTATCTGGGATACGGGCTTACCAGAACAGATAGCCTCTAAATACTCGATAGGGATGGAGAGGGCGGCGGCTAATCCTGTTTTGGTCTTTTGATTGAGCTTGGTGGTCTTACCCCTTTCCAGTTTGCCCAAGCTTTGCAAATGAATCCCAGCAGCCGTCGCTAACTGCTGCTGGCTAATTTGAGCGTCCTTTCGCAGTCTTCTGATGTAGTTATCCAGTGTTTCATCAGGTTGGGGCGCTTTCTTGGGGTCAATAGTGTACATAAAAATATGTTTTTATCCGGATACTTAGTCTACATCTAGAAGAGCTAAAAATATCAAAATGTTTTAGAAAATAAGTCAGTTGACGATTACTTTAGCGAGATTAGCTACAGAATTTTTAGAGCGTCGGGGGCTTTCTCAAAGTACACAGCGTTCCTACGAGTTGACTTTGATGCCTCTGTTAGCTCAGTATGGTAGATGGCCGATTGAAATTATCAGCCGTCAGGTGTTGTCTGAGTATTTGGAAAGCTTAGTACATCTATCAATTACTACTCATCACCGCCATCAAGCTATTATCCAAGCTCTGTTTAATTTTGCGGTGGAGCAAGGCTATTTGACGGTGAATCCGATTGCTGGGATAAAGCGCCGTAAGCCTGACCCAGATAAAGGAGAGCATGACACAGACCAAGTTGTTCGCTACCTGAGTGAGGAGCAACTGGCGGTTTTGTACGAGTTAGTAGCCAATGATACTCGGATGCACGCTATTATTCGGTTACTGCACCGCACGGGAGCTAGGATTGGCGAACTGTTGGCGCTGGATTTGGCACAGGTAGATCAGGTAGCCCGTAAGTTTCAGGTGGTGGGTAAGGGTAATAAGTGTCGCTGGTGCTTTTATAGTGAGGATGCGGCTATCGCCCTGAATGAATATATCAAATACGAACGAGCGATTGGGGTGTCTGCATTGTTTACTGCACAACACTCTTTGACTGGGGAAGTTACACGCTTGTCCTATCGCCAAGCTCATAAGTGCTTTCGTGAGTTAATTGCTTCTAACCATATTCTTAAAGCCATTCGCCTGCACGATTTGCGGCATACTTTTGCTACAGAAAGGGTTGGATTGATGGCTCTTGAGGAGTTACGCGCTCTGATGGGTCATGAGAATATTCAGACTACATTGCGATATCAAAAGGTAACTTCGCTTCGGGCTGAAGAAGTTGCACATAAGGCTTTAAATATTTTGACTAATCTTGAAACTCAATCCTAATAACTTGCTGTCATAGTAATATATAAGAAAAGATACTTTTTGGTTGAATTTTCACTGCACAGTAGAGTAGTAGTACTACTCTGCCCTCGTCAACTGAGTGTTGACTGTTCAGCGTGGGTCGAAGGGCTAATTGTTACAAAACTTTACATCGTGTCCTATTTTGCACGTATCTCGGCTTTACCCC
>CAZJJR010000009.1:0-1741 GCA_964546365.1 uncultured bacterium
CTTACCAAGGGGAGGGTTGGGAGGGGTTTAGTTGTTCGCAATTCATTTAGGATCGTTTTTCTGATAGCAAAAGTCCTCTTTCATAGGAATAAACGTTTAATATTCAAAAGCTTTCAGTCCATTAAAATGGACTTTAGCTATTAGTCCGGAAATTGATTTCCGGGCGGGCTAAAACGTAGGTGCAAGATCGCAAATTGATATTATTTTATACTCAATCCGCTAGCTATTAAAGTTATTCTCACTTCATCTTCTAGCCGCTCGTCAATTCCCGCTCCGAAAATCACATTTGTATTCTTTCCCGTAAACTCAGAAATGATTTCCGCCGCAGCATTAACTTCTTGAATGCTTAAATCTTTGCTACCAGTTAGATAAAAAATAACATTTTTAGCTGGCGAATTGCTAACTTGAATTAAAGGTGATGAAATCGCTGCCATTGCTGCTGATTTCGCCCTTGATTTTCCATTACCTACGCCCACTCCGATTACTCCCAAGCCAGAAGAAGTAAGTGCTTTTTTCAAATCAGCAAAATCAAGATTAACTAATCCAGGTTTATTAACAATATCAGCTATGCTTTCTACTGTTTGACGCACGAATTCATCTACTAACTGAAATGCTTGTTGAATTGGCGTCCATTCCGATATCATTCCCATTACTTTATCAATGGGAATCACTACCAACATATCTACTTTATTTCGTAAACTGGCTATTCCTTCCTCGGCTAATTGATGGCGTTTTCTTCCTTCATGAATAAAAGGAGTAGTTACTACACCAATAGTTAACGCTCCCTTTTCTTTTGCTATTTCTGCTACGATTGGTGCGACACCAGTACCAGTACCGCCACCCATTCCGGCGATAATAAAGGTGAGGTCGCAATTTTGGATGGCTGCGGTAATTTCTGGGCGAGATTCTTCTGCGGCTTTTTCTCCTAAAGTTGCATCGCCAGCAGTACTTAACCCTTGAGTGAAATTTTTTCCTATTTGTAAATGATGGTGAGCAGTTGATAATTCTAATGCTCGCTCGTCGGTGTTAATTGACCAAACTTCAACTCCCGGTACTCGACTAGCCACAATTTTATTGATTGCTTTATCTGCACCTTGTCCGATCCCAATTACTTTAATTTTAACTCCCGGCCAATTTTCTAAGTTTGGCGGTTCTGCTAAAGTATTTACTCTGGCTTCTAAGTTGGCGATCGCATTCACTTCCGGACGACAATTAAATTCTTGTTTTAAGCCGGACAGTTGCACCCACAAATTATTAAGCTCACCTGTTAATTGATTTTGCAATTGGGGAATTGTCTCGATTTCCGGACGCGAGTAAAATTGTTGCGTTAAGCCGGAAAATTCACTCCATAATTTGGTAAATTCTCCCGTTACGTGGTTTTGCAATTGAGGAATGCTTTCAATTTCCGGACGAGAATTGAATTGTTCTTTTATGCTAGAAATTTGTCCCCACAAATTAGTGAATGCACCATTGATTTGATTTTGCAATTGGGGAATGCTTTCGATTTCCGGACGTGCGTTAAATTCTTTTGTTAACTCGGTTAGACCAGTTTCTATCCTACTCGTTACGGCTTCCATCTTGTCTTCTAATTTAGGAAGCGTTTCTAATTCTGGGCGAGTATTAAATTCTTTATATATGGTGTAAATTTGTTCGTTTAAATTGATGATTTTGGTTTCGATTTGAGTTTGTAGTTTGGGAATCGATTCGAGTTCCGGACGCGAGTTGAATTGTGCGCTTAAGC